>JABFXB010000560.1 GCA_013361975.1 Dermatophilaceae bacterium | reverse complement strand
GGCGCAGGAGCTCGCGAAGCAGACCGACGACGCGGCGCTGGCCGAGACCTTCGCCCCGGTCGCCGAGGCGCTCGCCGACAACATCGAGACGATCTCGCAGGAGCTCGTCGACGCCCAGGGCCACCCGGTCGACATCGGCGGCTACTACCGGCCCGACGCAGCGAAGGTCGCCACGGTGATGCGCCCGTCGAAGACGTTCAACTCGGTCATCGACTCGCTCGCCTGACCCGCCTCACCCGCTCGGCACAGTGCCCACCCGACCACCCCGGTCGGGTGGGCACCTTGCGTATGCCGCCGCCCACCCTTCCCGTCGAGAGGCCACCTTCGGCCCCCTCTCCCACGTCGAGAGGCCACCTTCGGCCCCTCCTCCCACGTCGAGCGGGCACTTCGCCGGCCGGACCCGCCGCGGATGGCGGGCCAGCCGACACCCGGACGGCGTTGTGGCGACTAGGCCCCGGGCTCGCGGAGGGCGTCGCTGGCCTCGGCGATGATCGCCTGCATGGCGGCCGCGGCTGCCCCTCCGTCGCCGGACTGCACTGCCTCGGCGACATCACCGTGGAGGCGCACCGCGATGGGGTTCGGCGTGCTTGGCATGAGGTCGTGGTGGGTGCGGCCGGCGAGGACCTCGCCGACGACGTCGCCGAGGGCGGCGAGCATCTCGTTGCCCGAGGCCGCGAGCAGCGTCGCGTGGAACAGCTGGTCGGCCCGCAGGTACGCCTCCAGGTCACCGGACTTCGCGTGCACCGCCATCTGCACCACCGCCCCGACCATCACCCCGCACTGCTCCGGGCTCGCGTGAGCCGCCGCCAGCTCGGCCGCGACCGGTTCGATCCCACGCCGCACCTCACCCAGCGACAGCAGCTGCTGCTCCCGGCCCGGCCCGTCCAGACGCCACCGGATCACCCGCGGGTCGAACACGTTCCACGACGAGCTCGGCAGCACGCGTACGCCCAGGCGCTTGCGCGCCTCGACCAGGCCCATCGAGTCGAGCACCCGCACCGCCTCGCGCACCACCGACCGCGAGACACCGTGGCGCTCGTCGAGCTGGTCGATGCGCAGCACCGTTCCGGGCGGCAGCTCACCGGACACAACCTGGCGGCCGATGGTGTCGAGGACGCTCGAGTGCAGCGCGGGGCGTCGGGCTGGGGGCACGGCGACAGCCTGCCACAGGACTGACGTCATCAAACCGTCCGAATATTAAATCTGATTTGTTTTGCTTGACGACTTGATAAGACGCCCTTCATGCTGCACTCTGACTCGAGCGACTCGACGATGAGAGCGATCGAGCCGGACGAAGGAGTCACGGACCATGTCCACCAACCCCCAGCACCACCCCCCACCACTGGTCGTCGTCATGGGCGTCTCCGGCTCGGGCAAGACCACGGTCGGCGCCGCCCTGGCCCAGCGGCTGCGCGTCCCCTTCGCGGACGCCGACGACTTCCACCCCGAGGCCAACATCGCCAAGATGTCCGCCGGCATCCCGCTGACCGACGACGACCGTGGCCCCTGGCTCGAGATCATCGGCGACTGGCTCGCCTCGCACGCCGAGACCGGCGGCGTCGTCAGCTGCTCGGCCCTGCGCCGCGCCTACCGCGACGTCCTCACCGCCGGGGCACCACAGGCGTACTTCATCCACCTGCACGGCACGCCGGCGGTCATCGCGGCCCGCGTCGCCGGCCGCCCCGGCCACTTCATGCCGGCGGCGCTCGTCGAGTCGCAGTTCGCCACCCTCGAGCCGCTCGAGGCCGACGAGCGCGGCTCGGTGCTCGACGTCGACCAGTCGGTCGACGACCTCGTCAGCCAGGCCGTCGACCTCGTGCAGCCCGGTCCGGCCACCGACTACAGCAACCCCGACCAGAGCAACCCCACCCACAGCAACGGCAGCGACGCCAGCAACCCGGAAGAGACCGACCGATGACCACCGACCTCCTGTCCATCCTCCCCCTGTCGGCGGTCACCGCCGACAAGCTGCCCGACATCCCCGCCGGGCGCCTCGTGCCTGCGGCCCTGCTCGGCATCGCGGTCCTCGTCATGCTCATCGTGCGCTTCAAGCTGCACCCGTTCCTCTCCCTGACGATCGGGTCGCTCACCGTCGGCGCCGTCGCCGGCGTCTCGATGTCCGACGTGCTCGACAGCTACACCAAGGGTTTCGGGAGCACCGCGGCCGGTGTCGGCATCCTCATCGCGCTCGGTGCGATGTTCGGCAAGCTGCTCGCCGACTCGGGCGGCGCCGACGAGATCGTCGACACGATCATCGGCCGCAGCTCGGCCCGCAGCCTGCCGTGGGCCATGGCCGGCGTCGGCGCCATCATCGGCCTGCCGATGTTCTTCGAGATCGGCCTGGTCCTGCTCATGCCGGTGATCTTCCTCGTCGCCCGACGCTCCGGCCTGTC
>JABFXB010000237.1 GCA_013361975.1 Dermatophilaceae bacterium | reverse complement strand
GCCGGCGCTGGGTCGCCGGGGTCGCGTGCGGCGTGACCTACGTGGCGTTCGGTCCCTTGGCCGGACTCGTCACGGCCGCAGCGAGATCCGCCCCTGAGGGCCTCATCGAGACGATCGCCGGGCTGGCTCTGCTCGGCACCTTCGCGTCGGCCGCCGCAGCGGCACTCACCGATGCCGGCTCACGCGAGGCCGGCGCGGTGACCCTCGTCGTCGCGGCGTCGGGGGTCACCGTCGCCGGGGTCGGTGCAGCGTTCTGGGGCCTGGTCGCCGGCCTCGTCGTCCTCGCCGCCCTCCGCATCGAGCGGGGGCGCCGGCACCCACCCGCCTGACGCGCGACGGTGCGGCGAGCGGGAGCCTGCCGGACGGCATACGCCCTCGGGTCAGTCCTCGGCTGCCTCGGGGGACGACGTCTTGGAGCGTGACGACCGAGCGCGGCCGGTCGTCGTCGCCTTCTTGGCGTCGCGCGCGGCCTTCCTGGCGGCCGCCGACGGCTTCGTCGTCTTGCGGCCCTCGACGTAGCCCTCGGGATCCTTGTCCTTCGGAGTGATCCCGTCGGCCCACCGGAGCGCCTCGTAGCGCAGGAACTGCACCGCGATCTCGTGCCGGAGCTCGAGCGTCGCCTGCTGACGGAAGTCGGCGAGGTCCTGCCGCTCCTCCTCGCCCATGTGGTCGCTGTTGTGCACGTTGGCGTCGACGACGGCCGTCCACCAGGCGTCGGAACCGGTGCGGCAGCGACCCACCTCGCGCACCGCCTGACGGATCTCGTTGTGGTCCTTGACGGCGTCCTCGACCTCCTCGTCGACCGACTCGGCGTCGGCGCCGCCGGTGCCCAACCGGAGCAGCTCCGGGTAGAAGTACTTCTCCTCGGCCTCGGCGTGCACCTCGAGCAGGATCTCCAGCCGCTTCCAGACCGCGGCGAGACCCTCGTGGTCGTCGCGCGGCCACTCCTCCAGCATCGAGAACATGCGGCGCTGCTCGTCGTGCTGGCGCAGGATGACGTCGGTGATGTCCACGGGTGGCCTCTCTGTCGTCCGGGCGTGCCGGATCCGTTCTGCTTCAGGTGCGCTCGGTCCATACCCGCTGGGTGCGACCGGGCTGTCCGTTTCGCGTATCACCGGGGGTGGTCGGTGCCACCGTTGGACGGGAGAGCTCTCCGACAGGTCACCGGGACGGACGGATGGTGGGGCGCATGACGAGCAACGACCTCGTGGTCGTGCTGCCGGGCATCACGGGCAGCACCCTCGGCGTCAGGGGCGACGACGGCTCGCCCGCGAGCGCGAACCTCATCTGGGCGCCGAGCGCGGGCGCGGTGTGGAAGCTGCTGACCGGCGGGTCGTCCATCCTCCAGAAGGTGCTGCCCGAGGGCATCGGCGACGAGCACCCCGGCGACGGCGTCGAGCCGGTCGCGCTCATGCCCGACGTGCACGTGCTGCCGGGCATCTGGACGCCGATCCGTGGCTACGACGTTCTCGTCGGCTCGCTCGAGGCGCAGGGCTACTCACGTGACGGGGCGGGGAGGGCGCCGTCACTCATCGCGTACGCGTACGACTGGCGCCTGTCCAACCGCTACAACGGGCAGCGGCTGAAGTCCGTCGTCGAGCCCGCCCTCGAGCGGCTGCGTGCCCAGGGCGGGGCGTACGCCGACGCGAAGGTCGTCTTCATCTGCCATTCCATGGGTGGTCTGGTCGCCCGCTGGTACATCGAGAAGTGCGGTGGCGCCGAGGTGACGCGCAAGCTCATCACGCTGGGCACGCCGTGGCGTGGCGCGACCGACGCCCTCGAGCAGCTCGTCAACGGCGTGAAGAAGGGCATCGGCCCGCTCTCGGTCGACCTGACGGCGTTCTCACGCAGCATGCCGTCGCTGTTCCAGCTGCTGCCGGAGTACGCGTGCATCGCCGACGGGGCCGGATGGGCGAAGACCACCGAGGTGTCGGTACCCAACGTGAGCACGGCGATGGTCGCCGACGCGATGGCCTTCCACACCGACCTGCAGGCTGCCGAGACCGCCCGCGCCGCGAGCCGCACGACGACGCACATGGTCGTGGGCGTGCGGCAGCCGAGCCAGACCACGGTGACGCTGCGGGACGGCAAGGCGTACACGTCCCAGACCTTCGGCAGCGACAACGACTACGGCGACGGCACGGTGTCGCTCACCGGCGCGGTCGGGCTGGGGGAGGCGCTCGACACCAACCTCGCGGTGCGGGTGCCCGACCAGCACACGAACCTCCAGTGCAACCAGGTGGTCCTCGACCAGATCCAGGAGATCCTCAGCGCCAGGCCGGTGCGCAGGCGCGACGAGCTCACAGACACCCGCGTGCGGGCCACGGTGCCCGACCTCGTCACCGGCGGCCAACCGCTGAAGGTGACCTTCGACCTCGAGTCGGAGCTGGGCGGCGACGAACC
>JABFXB010000278.1 GCA_013361975.1 Dermatophilaceae bacterium | reverse complement strand
GCTCGCCAGCGCGCTGGTGGCCGCCGCGAGCGCCCGCGGCCTTGACCTCGAGCTGCCCACCGACGTGAGCGAGGTGCACGGCTACGGCCTCGAGGGGCGCGTCGGTGACCACACGGTGCGCATCGGCAAGGCGCGCTGGATCATCGGCGACGGCGACCCGGGCTGGCTCGAACAGGTCCGGCGCCGGGCCGCCCTCGACGGCTGCCTGAGCGTGTTCGTCTCCGTCGACGACCGCCCCGCGGGCGCGTTCCTCCTCGAGGACCCGGTGCGCGCCGACGCCCCGCGCATGGTCTCGGCGCTGCGCGAGGCCGGCATCCACCGCACCGTGCTGCTCACTGGCGACCGCGCCGACATCGCCGAGGCCGTCGGGCGCATCGTCGGCGTCGACGCCGTGCTCGCCGACCGCGACCCCGCGGACAAGCTGGCCGCCGTGCGCCAGGAGTCCGCTGCGGCCCGGACGATCATGGTCGGCGACGGCGTCAACGACGCTCCCGCTCTCGCGGCGGCCGGCGTGGGGGTCGCCCTCGCCGCGCGCGGCGCCACGGCGTCGTCCGAGGCCGCCGACGTCGTGCTCACCGTCGACCGGGTCGACGCGATCGCCGACGCCATCCTCATCGCGCGACGCTCACGACGCATCGCGCTCGAGGCCGTGCTCGTCGGGATGGGCCTCTCGCTCGTGGCGATGGTCGCGGCCGCCGTCGGCCTGCTGCCACCGGCCGCGGGCGCCGTGCTCCAGGAAGGCATCGACGTGCTCGCCATCGGCATCGCCCTGCGAGCCCTCGTACGCGGCCGGCTGCACACCGTCCCCATGTCGGCCGACGACATCGCCACGGCCGCCCGGCTGCGCGAGGGGCACGAGGTCGCGATCGCGGCGGTCGAGCAGATCCGGGCCGTCGCCGACGCCCTGCACAGCCAGGACTGTCGCCTCGAGCCCGTGCACGCCCTCATCGACCGGCTGGCGCTCGAGCTCGTGCCGCACGAGCGCGCCGACGAGGAGGAGCTCATGCCGCTCGTCGCCCGCGCTCTCGGTGCCCCCGCCACCGCCACGATGCGCCGCACGCACGCCGAGATCGAGCACCAGGTCTCGCGGCTGCGCCGGCTGGTCGAGGGCATCGACCCGGCCCGCGTCACCCCCGAGGACGTCGTCGAGCTGCGGCGCCTGCTCTACGGCCTCTACGCCGTGTGCCGCCTCCACAACAGCCAGGAGGAGGAAGGCGCGTTCGCGCTCGTGCCGCCGGCACCCACCTCGGTCCGACGCGTACGCAGGTGAGTGGGGCGTACGCGTACGGCGGGGCGGTACGCCCGGTGCGCCCTTCGGAGCACCCCGCAACACGCGTACGGCCCCGGAAGAGGTCAGGGGGTGGTCGCGGGCGGCTGCTCGAAGACGATGGCCATGGGGGTCTGCTCCGAGCCCTGGCCGAGCGGGTTGTCGGCGAACATCAGCTCGTAGTGCTCCTTCGGCCCGGGCGCGTCCTTGCCGAGCACGTTGCGCCCGATGTCGTTGGCGTCCATGACGACCGTGCCGCCGAAGGTGTCGCGGTAGGCCGCGGGCACCCTCGCGCGGATCGCCGCCGACAGGCGAGCGGCGACGTCGTCGGGGTCCTTGGGGCCGAGCTTGGCCGACACGTTGGCCGGGTAGACGGAGTACTCGGTGGGGCCGTCGATGGCACGGATGTCGCCGCCGACGAGGTCGTAGAAGAGCCCCCGCTTGCCGAGCACCTTGCCGATCGCGCCGCCCGCCGAGGCGAACAGGACACGCGGCAGACCGGCCTCCTCGATCGCCAGCTGCATCGTGAACGGTGACCCCAGGCCGATGCCCGCCGGGGTGCGCGTCACGTAGCGGCTCAGCAGCCGGGCCGGGCGCCCGACCTTGATGTCCCAGATGAAGAAGGACCGGCCCTGCGTGATGGCGACGATCTTCTCCGAGATGAAGAAGTACCACCGCCCGGTCGTCGCCGCGACGTGCTCGTCGCCGGCCTCGAGCAGGCCCGAGAAGAACCGGTCGATGTAGGTCATCGTCTTGGCCTCGAGGTCGTCCTCGCGGGCGTAGAGGTCGGTGCGCAGCGGGTAGCGGCGCACCGAGGTGCCGTCGGCGGTGACGAGGTCGAGCTGCTTGCGGGCGTTGGGCTCGTAGTCGGTCTTGACCGGCGAGGCGACGTCCTGCGCCTCGGGCTCGCGCTCGTCGAAGAACTCCTGCAGCCACAGCTCGACGTTGAGGATGCGCCAGATCGTCATCGAGTCGACCGAGTTGCTGCCCTTGATCCAGCCCTCGAAGGCGTGCAGCACCGCGGTCTGGTCGAAGTAGGGCCGGTTGGCGAACGACTCCGAGAGGAACTCGCCGTAGATGTGGTTCTTCAGGCGCATGAACCAGTCGGCCTGCGGGGTGGTCGAGCCCACCTTGTCGCGGCGGTCG
>JABFXB010000112.1 GCA_013361975.1 Dermatophilaceae bacterium | reverse complement strand
CCGAAACGTATAGAGTGCTCCCCGAACGCAGGTGCCCGGCCGGCGGCCCTGCACCGCCTCGAGACGCAGTGACGGGGCGCCACAGGGCTCGTCCTCCCGGATGAGTTCGGGAAGGCTGAGGTGTGAGACAGCGAACGATCGGGTCGCCGGACTCGCGCGGGACCGTGTCCCCGGACGGCCGCGAGGGCCGGGATCCTCTTCCGTCGAGTGGGCTGTCGTCGGGGCAGTGCGAGACCGGAGGAGCCGGATCGGGGGACCGCCACGTCGCACGCCTGCGCGCCGGCGACGGCATCGACCCCGCGACCTCCGTCAGGTGGGCGAGGCTCGGCCCCGGAGTGGTCGCCCTCGCAGCCACCACCTGGTTCACCGTCTCGGCGGGTGTGCCGCTGGCGACGGCGGCGCTCTACCTCGTGGCGTTCGTGTGGTCGGTGATGGTGCCCGGAGTGCTCGTGCACCGGGCCCTGTGCGGCCGTCCGGCATCAGCGGTGTCCGACCTCGCCCTCGGAGGCGCCACCGGCCTCGTGCTGCAGCTGCTGGCCTGGCTCGCGTTCACGAGCGCGCACGTCGCCGAGTGGCTGGTCCTCTGGCCCCTGGCCGTCGTGGTCCCGTTCGCGCTCGTCGCGAGGTTGCGCCGACACTGGACGTTCACCGCCTACCGGCGCACCGTGAACCCCGTGGCCGCCTGGCTCACGCTGGTCGCCTACCTGCTGCCCCTGTTCGCGCTCGCGATCGGTCTCTTCAGCACCATCGACCTGCCGCCGGCCTCGAACATCTGGTACCCGGACGACCTCTGGCACCTGGCCCTGAGCGCGGAGCTCATGCGCAGCGTGCCGCCCGACATGCCGCAGCTCGCGGGCAACACGTTCTTCTACCACTGGTTCAGCAACGCCCACGTCGCCGCAATGACGTGGACCACGGGCCTCGACCTGCCGGTCGTCTTCCTGCGACTGTGGATGGCGCCGGTCATCGCCCTCGCGGTCGGGGTCGTGTTCGCGGTCACCGTGCAGCTGTCGCGGCGTACGTGGCCGGGGGCCGTGGCCGCCCTGCTGCTGGGCTCCCAGGCCGCCCTGTTCCCGACCTGGTTGAGCCTGCCGGGCTTCTCGGCCTTCGGTCTGCACAGCCCCTCGCAGGTGTTCTCGATCCCCATCCTGGGGCTCGCACTGCACTCCCTGGTGCACGTCCTGCGTGACCGGAGAGTCGGCGCAGGCCGCTGGGTGCTGCTCGTGCTCTCGCTCGCCGGCGCCTCGGGCGCGAAGAGCTCCGTCGTGCCCGTGCTCCTGTGCGGGGTGATGCTCGCCCTGCTCGTGGCTCTCGTGGCGAACCGGCCACGGGTGCCCCGACTGCTCGCCGTGCTGGGCGTGTGCCTCGTGCTGGTGGTGTTCACGGCCCTGCTGACCGCCGGGTCGAGCGCCGGCGTCATCGTCCAGCTCTTCTCGACCGTGCGGTCGTCGCAGCCCTGGGTGATCATGACCGGCACCGGGTCACCGTTCTCCAAGGCGCCGATCCTTCCGGGTCTCGACGCCCAGGGCGCCCCGAAGCTGCTCCTGCTCGTGCTGCTCTCCTGGGCGCTCGGGTACGCCTGGGCCGTTCCCGGCATCCGCGCGCTCGAGCGGCACGACCTCAGCGGATGGCTCCTGCTCGGTGTCGGCCTCGGCGGCTTCGCGGCGATGATGCTGCTGAGCCAGGACGGGTTGTCGCAGGTGTACTTCATGTCGGGCGCCGTCGTGGCCCTCTACCCGCTCGCGGGGTGGGGGCTGTCGCTCGCCTGGGACGCGGCCGCCAGCAGCGCAGGACCGGGCTCGGCGCTGCGATGGTCGCTCGTCGGTGCCGGCTCCGCGCCCGCCCTGCTCGTGATCTGGCGCACGCTGAGCGGTCCGAGGCCGACGGCCGTCGAGCTCAACGGCTCGCTGCTGCGCGGCCTCGTCGTGCCGGCCCTCGTCGCCTGCGTGCTGGTGGCCGCGTCGGTCGTGAGCCGGAGGTCGGGCCGCGGCTCCGTCGGTCCGCTCGCGTTCCTCGCCGTCGGCTGGCTCGTGGTCACCGCGGCCCTCGTGCCGCGGTCCGTGCCGGGAGTCGGCGCCCCCTTGCCGCCCGGAACGGAGACGACGTTCGTCGTGGTCGGTCTGCTCGTGGTCGTGGGCGCCCTCGTCTCCCTGTTCGGGGTGCCGTCGCGGGCTGGCCTGCCGCGCCCGACGGCGACGGTGGCGGCCAACGTGCTCCTGGGTCTCGCCGTCGTCGCGCTCGTCGTGACCGAGGCCGGCCTGTTCCAGACGAGCATGCAGGCTCCGCCCCTGAAGAGTGCGCTGCGCGTGTCGGTGGCAGAGACCACGGCCGCCAGGTGGCTCGAGGCGAACTCCGAGCCGGACGACGTCGTCGCCACCAACGTCCACTGCCGGCTCAAGAGGACCGTGCCGCACTGC
>JABFXB010000350.1 GCA_013361975.1 Dermatophilaceae bacterium | reverse complement strand
ACCGCCCAACACCTTCTCGATGACGGCACGGCCGAAGTCGTTGGACTGCTCGATGTCCTCGTCGTCGTCGCTCACGGCCGAGTCGTCAGTGACCGGTTGACGGGGCTGGTCGTCGTCGTTCGCACGCGACGTCGCGGAGCGCGAGCGGGCCTGGGCGAACGACTGTCGGACGGCACTCGCGCCCCGCAGCGCCGGGTCGGTCGGAACGCCGTCGGGGGGCGCGCTCGGCCCGGTGGCCCAGTCGGGCGCTGGACCTGTCACCGCTCCCCACCCGGCGTTCTCCTCGTGGGAACGGCCGACGGCCGGACTCAGACCGGAGTCGGCCAGTGCCGAGGCGCCGCGGTCGCCGTCTCCGCGGGATGTGCCGCTCTGCTGGTCGCCGCCCGTCGTGCGGGCGGAATCATGACCCGCGCCGGCATCACCCCACGACCCGCGCGACGCCTCGGCGCCGTCCGGACCTGCCGGGCCGGGTCCGGCTGCCGACGGCTCGGGGTCGGCAGTCGCGGCGGGCACGGCGCCGGCAGGCGGTGCGACGGGTGCCTGCTGCGCCGCCTCGACGTGCACGCCGTCGACGACGGCGTCGACCCCGAGCTCGTCGATGAGCGCCTGGCGCACGATGTCGGCGTGGTTGCCGGCACGGAAGGTCTGGGTGAGCCCGGCGGTCGCGATGCCGAGCCTCAGGGTGCGACCGTCGAAGGAGGTGACCTGGGCGTTCTGGGAGACGAAGGTCCAGGTGAGGCGGCGCATCGTGAAGATGCGACCGAGCACGTTGGGCCAGGCTCTGCGGATCGCGTCGGTGTCCATGCCACCGGACGACCCGGCCGGGGCATCACCCGTCGCGCCCGTGCCGGGGGCCGAGGATGACGCAGCGGCGGACGGCCCTCCGACCGACTCGGGCGGCGCCACGACGGGCGGCGCGCCCGCCTCGGCGCGGGCGGCGTCCACCCGCCCGGCATCGCCGGGTCCGTTGGGTCCGTTGGGTCCGTTGGGTCCGTTGGGTCCGTCGGGCTGGGAGGCTTTCCCACCGGAGTCGCCTCGCCCGACCACGGCCTCGACGTTGGACCGCCCGCCACCTCCCATCCCGCCGGCCGCATGGGACGCACCACCCGAGACGCCGCTCGACGGCGGCGTGTAGTCGGAGACGGTGCGAGCAGGTGCGCTCACCCCGGCCGGCGGACCGGCCGACGGACCTGCCGGCGGCGACGTGGGAGCCGGCGGTCGCGCCGGGGCCGAGCCGGACGGCATACCGAAGCCGCCGGAGGCGCTCGGGACCCCGCCGACGTCGAGGCGACGCTCGAGACGGTCGAGGCGGGCGGCATACCCCTGCTCCCCCGACGAGCCGGGCAGCAGGATGCGGGCGCAGATGAGCTCGAGCTGCAGGCGCGGCGCGGTGGCGCCGGTCATCTCGGTGAGGCCGGTGTTGACGATGTCGGCCGCCCGCGAGAGCGCGCCCGGACCGAAGGCCGACTGCTGCACCCGCATGCGCTCGAGCTGGTCCTCGGGCACGCCGCGGAGCACCTGCGAGACCCCGTCGGGGACGGCCGCGACGATGATGAGGTCGCGCAGCCGCTCGAGGAGGTCCTCGATGAAGCGGCGCGGGTCGTGGCCCGACTCGATGACCTTGTCGATCTGCCGGAACGTGGCGGCCCCGTCACCGGCGGCGAGCGCGTCGACGGTGCTGTCGAGCAGCTCGCCGTCGGTGAAGCCGAGCAGCGAGACCGCACCGTCGTAGGTCAGGCCGTCGGGACCCGAGCCCGCGATGAGCTGGTCGAGCACCGAGAGCGAGTCACGCACCGAGCCGCCGCCCGCACGCGTGACGAAGCTGAGCACGCCCGGCTGCACGGCCACGTGCTCGGACTCGAGCAGCCGCTCCATGTACGCGGTGAGCTTGGCCGGCGGCACGAGCCGGAACGGGTAGTGGTGCGTGCGGGACCGGATGGTGCCGATGACCTTCTCGGGCTCGGTCGTCGCGAAGACGAACTTCACGTGCTCGGGCGGCTCCTCGACGATCTTGAGGAGGGCGTTGAAGCCCTGCGGCGTCACCATGTGCGCCTCGTCGATGATGTAGATCTTGAAGCGGCTCTGGGCCGGGCCGTAGGAGGCGCGTTCGCGCAGGTCACGCGCGTCGTCGACACCACCGTGGCTCGCCGCGTCGATCTCGATGACGTCGACCGAGCCGGGGCCGCCGCGGGCGAGCGCCACGCACGACTGGCACGTGCCGCACGGCTCGGGCGTGGGCCCCTGCTCGCAGTTGAGGCACCGGGCCAGGATGCGGGCACTCGTCGTCTTGCCACAGCCGCGCGGGCCGCTGAAGAGGTAGGCGTGGTTGACGCGGCCCGTGCGCAGCGCCTGCATGAGCGGCTCGGTCACGTGCTCCTGCCCGATGACGTCGGCGAAGCTCTCGGGCCGGTAGCGGCGGTAC
>JABFXB010000037.1 GCA_013361975.1 Dermatophilaceae bacterium | reverse complement strand
CGGCTCGCTGAGCACGGCATCACTGTTCAGGGCTCCGACGGGCTCAACATCTGGGTGCCCGTCCGCGACGAGGCAGCAGCGGTCCTGCGCCTCGCCAGCCACGGCATCGCGGTGACGCCGGGATCACCGTTCTCGGTCGAGCCGGTGAGCGGCCCGGCGGGCCACGTCAGGGTGACCACAGGACTCATCCGGCGCGACCACGCAGAGGTGGCCGACCTCATCGCCGAGGCCGCAGCGGCGGTGGCGTGGACCGCCCAGCACCGCTGAGTGCCCGAATCGCATCAACTGTCAGGCCTGCTCGGCGTTGCGCGCCTTGACGCGCGCCTCTTCGGCTCGCACCTGGGCGAGGATGTCGCGCTCGGCGACCAGCCACGAGGGCATCTCGTCGAGCAGCGCCTTGATCTCGTCGGTCGTCAGGTGTTCGCCGACCCCGGCGCGCACCAGTCCGCTGCCGGAGATCCCCAGGCGGCGGGCCGTCTCCTGTCGGGTGTGGGGTCCGTTGCGGCGCAACGACGACAGCCACTCGGGCGGGTCAGCCTGCAGCGCGTTGAGCTCGTCGCGGCTCACGACCCCGTCACGGAACTCCTCCGGCGTCTCGGCGAGCAGCACGCCGAGCTTCTTCGCGGCCGTCTGAGGCTTCATGGTCTGCGACTTCGGCGTGGGCATGGACCCAGCCTAGGGCGTACGCGATGGGCGTCGTGACGTCCTCGGTCCGCGGGCTCGCCCTCGGCGTGCATCCCTTACGCTCGTGAGGTGTCCGAGGGAACCGATGTCGTGAACGGGTCCGACGGAAGCTCGCCGTTCCGAGTCGAGTTCGTCCCCGGCGTCACGCCCGACAAGTGGCTGCGGGTCTGGGGTCGGCGCCTGCCCGACTCCCCCATCGAGGCGGTCCCGGTCGACGACGAGCACGCGGTGGCGCACCTGCGCGACGGGTCGTCCTCGATGGCCCTGCTCCGCCTCCCGGCCGAGAGGGACGGCCTGCACGTCATCCCGCTCTACGAGGAGGTGCCGGTGGTCGTGGTCGCGAAGGACCACGTCGTCGCGGCCTTCGACGAGGTGGACGTCGCGGACCTCGCCGGCGAGGTGCTCATGCAGCAGCCTGACGCGGTGCCCGAGTGGGCGGCGGTGGCCGGCCCGGAGACCCGCGAGCGGTCGGCTGCGATGCCCCCGATGTCGGTCAAGCAGGCGATCTCGGTGGTGGCGAGTGGCTCCGGCATCGTCATCGTGCCCATGTCGGTCGCCCGCCTGCACCACCGCAAGGACGTCGTGCACCGACCGGTCACCGGGGTCGCCGCCTCGGGTGTCGGGCTCGCCTGGCGCGTGGACGACGACGACCCGCGTCTGGAGGAGTTCATCGGGATCGTGCGCGGCCGCACCGAACGCAGCACGCGCGGCTCGGCGACGGGAACCGGTGGCGGCCCGCACCCCGCGGGTGACGAGTCCACGCGCAAGGGCAGCGGAGGGAAGGGAGCCCGCCACCTGCGTACGCCCCAGAAGCCGGCCGGCTCCAAGGGGTCGTCCGGCGCCGCCGCCCGGCGCGGACGTGGTGGCGCGTCGAAGGCACGCGGTCGCCGCAAGGGCGGGCGCTGACCTACCCCCGAACGGCAGGATGGCGCCTCAGCGCCCTGACCGCACCCCTGCCACGATCCGCGTGAGGTCGGCAGCCGACACCCCGGCCAAGGTGTCGATGTGCACAGCGCCCTCGACGTCGGGCACCGGGACGACGTGCGGGATGGCGATCGTGGGCACGCCGGCCGCGGTCGCCGAGCGCACCCCAGCAGGTGAGTCCTCGATGGCGATGCAGTCGCCCGGGTCGGCCCCGACGAGACGCGCCGCCGCGAGATACGGCTCCGGGTGCGGCTTGCCGTGGCTCACCTCGTCGCCCGTGACGAGAGCCTGGAAGGCGCCCTCGGGCAGCCGACCGACGACCATGTCGGCGAGCGAGCGCCACGACATCGTGACCAGCAGGCTGGGCACGCCGAGCTCGCCGAGCTCGAGCAGCAGCTCGCGGGCGCCCGGTCGCCACGGCACGCGCTTCTCGACCTGGGCGATGACGCGGACGAGCAGCGCGTCGACGATCTCCGGGACCGTCAGCGCGATGCCGGACTGGTCGATGATCAACTGCGCCGAGACCTCCAGGGCGTTGCCGACGAGCTTGTGCGCGAACTCGTCGTTCCACACCCCGCCGTGCTCGGCGACGAGCTCGTGCTCGGCCTGGATCCAGTACGGCTCGGTGTCGACGAGCGTGCCGTCCATGTCCCACAGGACTGCGGCAGGGTAGGTGGGCGCGGCGCTGTCGGCGGTCGCGGCCTGCGAGAGGGTCACCGGGTCAGTCCTCCGGGTCGTAGGCGAGGTTGGCGGAGAGCCAGCGCTCGGCCTCGGCGAGCGTCCAGCCCTTGCGGTCGGCGTAGTCCTGCACCTGGTCGCG
>JABFXB010000266.1 GCA_013361975.1 Dermatophilaceae bacterium | reverse complement strand
GACGCAGCAGAAGGTCCAGAAGTCGAGCACGACCACACGGCCGCGCAGCTCGGCGAGCGAGAGGGACCGGCCGCCCGTGTTGAGCCACCCGCGGCCTTCGAGCTCGGCGGCCCGCACCTTGACGCGCGAGCGCAGGGCAGCGGCGTCGGCGCTCACGAGAGCCTCCGGTCGGACAGCACGGGGAAGGTGCGACGCCACTCGAGCGTCGCGGCGGTGTCGATGTCGAGGCTCAGCACCTCCTCGTCAAGGCCCGCCGAGGCGAGAACCTTCCCGGTGGCGTCGACGACCTGCGAGCGACCGCCCATCTCGTGCCGGGCGTGGGTGCCTGCGGTGTTGCACTGCAGCACCACGCACTGGTCCTCGACGGCGCGGGCCTGCCCCAGCAGCGTCCAGTGCTCCACCCGCGGGCGAGGCCAGGCGGCCGGGACGACGAAGACCTCGGCGCCGCGGTCGAGCAGCCGGCGGTAGAGCTCCGGGAAGCGCAGGTCGTAGCAGGTCGAGAGGCCGACCGGCACCGGGTCGCGGTCGGCGAGGGGCACGTCGACGACGACGACGTCCTCACCTGCATCCATGAGGCTCGGCTCCCCCTCGCCGAAGCCGAAGCGGTGGATCTTGCGGTAGGTCGCGACGAGGTCACCCGTGGCCGAGAAGACGAGGCTCGTGTTCCACAGCCCGTGGTCGCCCTCGTTGGCGGGCGCGGATCGCTCGACGATGGAGCCACCGTGGAGCGTGACGCGCGCGTCGCGCGCCGCGGCCGAGAGGGCCTGTGCCACAGGGCCGTCCACCGCCTCGGCGCGCTCGTCCCAGCGCCGGTAGTCGAAGCCGCCAGCGGACCACAGCTCGGGCAGCACGACGAGGTCGTGGCCCGCCTGGGCGCGCACGAGGTCCGCGACGCGGGCGGTGCGGTCGGCGACGGACTCGTCATCGCCGTAGGCGAGCTGGATGAGCGCAACCTTCATGCCCCCATGCTCACACGACCAGTCCGGCGGCGGACGGGCGCGCTCGGCACCCGAGCACCCGAGCACCCGAGCACCCGCCACCCGACGGCATACGCCCTCGTCGACCTCGCCGTTCACACGGTGACGAGGACGGCCGGGTCAGCCGGTTGCGGCAGCCGAGGCGCCGGACGTGCGGGCGTGGGCCGCGGAGTGGGCGCTGCGCCGGGCGGCCAGCTGCTCGCGCATCTCGGGGTCGCTCTGGACGAGGTAGACGAGTCCGCAGTCCTGCGGTCCGGTGGCCCCCGGGACGCACAGCGTGCACGGGTCGCCGAGGCGGATGGGGCACATCGGGGTGGGTGGTCTGCGGGACATGGATACCTCCTGCCCGGATACTACCTCACGTAGTAGAAGGGTTGGATCAGCGCTGGGCGCCGTCGTCGCGCCGCGCCAGCGCAGCCAGACGCTCGTTGTACGCGGTCAGCTCGGCGTCGCCGTCACGGTCGGCCCGGCGGTCGGCACGCCTCGACTCCGCACGGTCGCTGCGCGACCACTGGAGCGCGACGATCAGGGCCAGCACGAGGGCGGGCAGCTCGCCGATGGCCCACGCCACCCCGCCGCCGTAGCGCTGGTCGGCGAGAAGGGCCGCCTCGCTGGTGCCGACCCAGGGGATCTGGATCGTCGGGAAGAAGTCACCGCCGAGCAGGGCCGTGCCGCTGATCATCGCGACGCCGAAGAACGCGTGGAAGGCGATCGTGGCAAAGAGCACGACGAGGCGCAGGGCCGGGCTCCACTTCTTCGGGCCCGGGTCGACCCCGATGAGCACCCACGCGAAGAGGTAGCCGGTCAGCACGAAGTGGGCCGTCATGAGCAGGTGGCCGGTGTGCGTCTGGAGAGCCAGCTGGAACAGGCCCGTCCAGTAGAAGACGACGAGGCTCGAGAAGAAGAGCGTGGCCGCCACGGCCGGGTTGCCGAGCACCGCCAGGACGCGGGAGTGGACCAACCCCAGGAGCAGCTCGCGCGGGCCGAGCGTGCCGTCGCTGCGGGGACGGAGGGTGCGCAGCGCCAGCGTGACCGGTGCGCCGAGGACGAGCAGGATCGGGATGACCATCGCCTCGGTCATGTGCAGCATCATGTGCCACGAGAAGGCCACGCGACCGTAGATGCCGAGCACGCCGTTCGTCGCGTAGAGGAAGAGCAGCCAGCCGGCCACCCACGCGACGGTGCGCAGCACCGGCCACCGGTCGCCACGACGCCGCAGGCGCACGACTCCGACGACGTACGCGCCGATCGCGAGCAGCCCGGTGGCGAGGAACAACCACTCGACGCGCCACGCGGTCAGCCACGACAGCGCCGTGGGCGCCGGCGGGGCTGGGAAGCCCGTGAGCGCCACGGCCCGCGAGGGGTCCGACACGGTCTCGGGCACCGGTGGCGCCGTGCGCGACAGCGCTGCCGCGACGCCGAACGCCAGCCCCATGACGAGCGTCTCGACGAC
>JABFXB010000246.1 GCA_013361975.1 Dermatophilaceae bacterium | reverse complement strand
CACCGGTTCCATCGCCACCGACCACCTGATGACCTTCGACGGTCTCTTCGCCGACTCGCTCGTCGTCGAGCAGCTCGACAAGATCTCGCTCTCGTTCCTCACGCAGGACCTCCAGGTGCGGCGGGGCGGGGTGGCCGCGAACATCGCCTTCGGCATGGCCAACCTGGGCCAGCGCCCGCTGCTCGTCGGCGCGGTCGGCGAGGACTTCACCGACTACCGCAGCTGGCTCGAGCGCCACGGGGTCGACTGTGGCGGCGTGCACTACTCCGAGTCGCAGCACACGGCCCGCTTCATCTGCACCACTGACCGCGACATGGCCCAGATCGCCACCTTCTACGCCGGCGCCATGACCGAGGCCCGTGACATCGAGCTGGCCCCCGTGGCCAAGCGTGCAGGTGGCCTCGACCTGGTCGTGGTCGGCGCCAACGACCCCGAGGCGATGCTGCGTCACTCGGACGAGTGCCGGTCGCGAGGCATCCCGTTCGCGGCGGACCCGTCGCAGCAGCTCGCCTTCTGCGACGGCCCGACCATCGCCCGGCTCATCGACGGCGCCGAGTACCTCTTCACCAACGAGTACGAGAGCCACCTGGCCTGCCAGAAGACCGGCTGGAGCGAGGACGAGCTCGCCGACCGTGTCCGAGTGCAGGTCAAGACGCGGGGCAAGGACGGCGTCACGGTGCGGGTGCGTGGCGAGAGCGAGATCGTCGAGGTGGGCATCGCCCGCGAGGTGCGCAAGGCCGACCCCACGGGGGTCGGTGACGCCTTCCGCGCCGGCTTCCTGACGGGCCTCGCGGCCGGTCTGCCGGCCCAGCGCTGCGCCGAGCTCGGCTCGATGCTGGCGACCTACGTCATCGAGACGGTCGGCACGCAGGAGTACGTCCTCGGGAAGCAGCGCTTCCTCGAGCGGCTCGCCGACGCGTACGGCAGCGAGTCGGCCGACGAGATCGGCCCGCACATCACCTGCCCCCGCCCGTGACGACGCCGTCGCCCGGGCGCTGACCCCGACGAGAAGCGACCCCCACAAGCAGGGAGCCCCGTGCCCACGCCACCGCCGCCCACCTCCTGGGACTTCGCGCTGGACCGCGTGCCGCCGGGGGAGGACCTCATCGGCATCGGAGCCGACCTCGACGTCGCGACGCTGTTCGAGGCCTACACGATCGGGGTCTTCCCGATGGGGATCGGCGACCACGGCAGCAGGCCGATCGGGTGGTGGTCGCCCGATCCCCGTGGTGTGCTGCGCCCGCGCGACCTGGTGGTCAGCCGGTCGCTGCGCAAGTCGGTGGCCCACTTCGAGATCAGGGTCGACACCGACTTCCGCTCGGTCGTCGAGGCCTGCGCCGCCCCCGACCGCGAGGGCCGCTGGATCACCGACGACATCGCCGACGCCTACGAGGCCCTGCACCGGGCGGGTTGGGCCCACTCGATCGAGACGTGGCAGGACGGCGCCCTCGTCGGTGGCCTCTACGGCGTGGCGATCGGCGGCCTCTTCGCCGGCGAGTCGATGTTCCACCACGTGCGCGACGCCTCGAAGGTCGCGCTCGTGGCCCTGTGCGCGCTGCTGCGGGCCGACGACGACCCGCGGCGCCTGGTCGACGTCCAGTGGCAGACCCCGCACCTGGCGACCCTCGGGGTGCGCGAGGTCCCGCGCGACGAGTACCTCGCGGCCCTGCCGGAGGTGCTCAGCGCACCGCTGCCGGCGTGCTGGGCCTGACCACCTCGACGACGTATGCCGTGTGGTCGCCCTCCGCACGCGCCTCGACGAAGCGCTGGCCGCGCATACGGCACCAGGCCGGCACGTCGTGGGCGGCGGCCGGGTCGGTGGCGAGCAGCGTGACCCGCCGCAGCGCGGGCTCGTCGCGCACGAGCCGCGCCAGCCGGATGACCGGCAGCGGGCAGCGTTCCCCCCGGGCGTCGAGCACGCGGTCGTCGTCGGGCTGATCCGGCCGGCTCACAGGTCACCGACCCCGAGCTGGTCGCGGACCGACCTGATCGTCGGCGCCAGCGTGGCGGTGAAGGCTGCGACGTCGTCGGCGAGTGTGGGGGAGACGGCGGGCAGGGGCAGGGTCACCCGGACGTTTCCGTGGGTGAGCACTCCCATCGCGGCCAGGACGTGGCTCGGCTCGAGGGTGCTCGAGGTGCACGCTGAGCCGCTCGCCACGGCGATGCCGGCCGCGTCGAAGGCGCCGACCACGGCCTCGCCGTCGACGTAGAGGCTCGAGAAGGTCACCACGTGGGGGAGCCGGTCGTCCGGGTCGCCGACCACCTGGGTGTCGGGCACGAGCGCGGCCGCGTCTCGCACGTCGTCGACCAGGGTTCGTGCCACCGCCGAGTCGGCCCCACGGCTTGCCGCCGTCTGCTGCCACGCCTCGGCCGCCGCGAGCGCGAGCGGCACCCACGGCGACACGTCCCACCTGCCGTGCTCGACGTCGGCCCG
>JABFXB010000454.1 GCA_013361975.1 Dermatophilaceae bacterium | reverse complement strand
GGCGGGGCGCAGGAGTTCATGGCGAGGCACAACGAGGGGTATGCCGCCTACCTCCTCGGTGACATCCCGCGTTCCCTCGCCGACATGGCGGGCGCCGAGGAGATCGAGGCCGACGTCTTCAAGGGGCCGGCCCGCCTGGACCGGGGCCGGGTGCTGCTCGAGGCCGGCCTCGTCAAGGAAGCCGTCGAGGCGCTGGAGGCAGGTGTCGCGGACTTCAGCGCCGACGGCCACGACCAGATCGCGGCCGAGTTCCAGCTCGAGCTGGCTCGGGCGCACCGGCTGCTCGGTCACCTCGAGCCGGCGGCCGGTGCCGCGGCGTCCGCCCGCGAGACGTACTCCCGCATCGGTGCCACCGCCTGGGCTGCGAAGGCGGTGCTCGTCGGTCTGCTGGTGGAGCTCGACCGGCAGCGTCGCCGCGCGCCCTCCCCCGATCGAGAGAAGGCTCCGTCGGCCCTCCCTCGCCCGCCCCGCGCGTCCTCGTCCCCCGATCGACAGAACGCTCCGTCCCGTGAGTCGCGGGCTCGTGAGGCCGGCTCGGCGGCTGTCGCCCGCGCCGCGGCGGCCACGGCCGACCGGCTCGCAGAGACCGCGACCGAGCTGGGCGACTCCGAGCTCGCCGACAGCGCTCGGGTCGTGGCCGCCCAGGCCCTGCTCCTCGCGGGCGAGGTCGAGGGCGCGCAGACGCGCCTGCTGAGCCTCGAGCGGGTGTCGACCGGGTCGCTGTCGGACGAGCTCGACGCTGCGGTGGTGACGGCCAGGACCCTCGTCGCGGCGGGCGAACCGGTGCCTGCTCGCCGCCTCCTCGTGCGGGCGTCGCGGCGGCTCGCCGCCGGCCAGGAGGGCAGCGCGAGCCTCGACCTGCGCACGGCACGCGCCGTGCACGGAGCCAGGTTGGCCGAGCTCGACCTCGAGCTCGCCGTGCCGCGAGGGAGCGCTGCTGTGCTCGAGGCGCTCGACCGGTGGCGCAGCGCGACCGACCGACTGCCCTCCCTCGGTCGGCCCGACGACGAGGAGCTGGCAGCCCTCACCGAACAGCTGCGTGGTGTGCGCGGCCAGGCCCGTGGCGAGAGCGACCCGGCCGTCCTGCGCGAGCTCGACGACCACGCGTCACGCCTCGAGCGCCAGATCCGCGACCGCGACTGGGCCCTCAGCCGCAGTGGCGGCGCCGGCCGGGCGGCAAAGGTGCGAGTGCGTGACGCACGCGCACACCTCGTCGACGTCGACCGCGACCACGTGTGGTTCTTCCGGCACCGCGGCCGCCTCGGGGCCGTGGGCATCGTCGACGGGCGGGCGACGCTGCGCGACCTCATGCCGATCGAGCGCGCGGCGGAGCTCGCCCAGCGGGTCCGGGTCGACCTCCGCGCCGCGGCGACCCACCACCTCGGGCCGCTCGCGGGAGCCGTGTGGTCGTCCCTGCGGTCGAGCGCCGCCGAGCTCGACGACGCCCTCATCCGTCCGTGGCGCTCGGACCAGGGGCTCGTCGTCGTCTCGTGCCCGGAGGTGTCAGCCCTGCCGTGGGCGGTGCTGCCGTCGATGCGGGGCCGGCCCTTCACCGTGGCGGCGTCCCTGACGTCCTTCGCCCGTCGCGGCCTCGCCGCCTTCGAAGGCGGTGCGGGCGCCGAGCCCGCCGGCGTCCACGTCAGCGTCGGGCCCGGTGTGCCGCGCGCGGCGGCGGAGGGGCAGTCGATCATCGGCACGTGGGGTGACGGGGCCCGGCTCGTCCAGCCGTCCCGACGCGACCAGCTCGTCGCCGCGCTCGCCCGTCCCGGCGTCGTCCACGTGGCCGCCCACGGCACTCACCAGGTGGAGTCGCCGCTCTTCTCCTCCCTCGTGCTGCACGACGGACCGGTCTTCGCCCATGAGCTGCAACCGACCGGCGTACGCGCGGACCACGTCGTGCTGTCAGCGTGCGAGGTGGGGCTCACGACGCCGCGACCGGGGCACGAGTCCCTCGGCCTCGCGCTCTCGCTGCTGTCGCTGGGCGCGCGGTCGGTGGTCGCCGCCGTGGCGCCCGTGCCCGACGACGTGGCCGCGACGACGATGACCCGCCACCACGAGCTGCTCGCGACCGGCGTGCCGAGCGACGAAGCGCTGGCCCGAGCCGTCGCCGAGACCGACGACGTCGCCGCAGCCTTCCTCAACCTCGGCGGCCAGCACCACCCCTGACCGGGCGTAGTGTCGACAACTGAGCACTCCAGTGTTGGTTCTCGTCGAGTGCTCACTTTCCTGCGTCCAGAACTGAGCACTCGAGTGCACGCTCGCGTCGAGTGCTCACTTTCCTGTGTCGGGAAGCGGACACTCGACGGAGCGCGCTGGTCGGGTGCCCAGCTCCCGAGGTCGTCGGTCAGCGCGTCGGTCAGCGGACCAGGCAGGGGCGCTTCGGGTCGAAGGTCCAGTCGTCGACGAGGTACTGCATCGCGACGGCGTCGTCGCGGGCGCCGAGACCGTGCTCGAGGTAGAGCTGGTGCGCCTCGTCGAGGGCATCCCGGTCGAGGGTCACTCCGAGGCCGGGGGCGGTCGGGACCTCGATGGAACCGCCACGGATCTCCAGCGGCGCCGTCGTGAGCGCCTGGCCGTCCTGCCAGATCCAGTGTGTGTCGAGGGCCGTGATCTCGCCGGGAGCAGCCGCACCGACGTGCGTGAACATCGCCAGTGAGATGTCGAAGTGGTTGTTCGAGTGCGAACCCCATGTCAGCCCGAAGTCGTTGCACATCTGGGCGACGCGCACCGAGCCCGCCATCGTCCAGAAGTGCGGGTCGGCGAGCGGAATGTCGACGGCATTCGTGCGGACCGCGTGCGCCATCTCGCGCCAGTCGGTGGCGACCATGTTCGTCGCCGTGCGCAACCCCGTGGCCCGCTTGAACTCGGCCATCACCTCGCGACCCGAGAAGCGCCCCTCCGCGCCGCACGGGTCCTCCGCGTAGGCGAGCACGTCGTCGAGACCGGCGCACAGGCGTACGGCGTCGGCGAGCAGCCAACCCCCGTTCGGGTCGAGCGTGACCCGGGCGTCGGGGAACCGTCGGGCGAGCGCGGTGACGGCCGCGACCTCCTCCTCACCGGCGAGCACGCCGCCCTTGAGCTTGAAGTCGCTGAAGCCGTAGCGCTCCTGCGCCGCCTCGGCCAGCGCCACGACGGCCTCTGGCGTCAGCGCCTCGCGCCGGCGCAGCTGCGACCAGCGGTCCTCACCCTCGTCACCAACCAGGTAGGGCAGGTCGGTGCGGGCCGGGTCGCCGACGTAGAAGAGGTAGCCGAGCATCGGCACGTGGCTGCGCTGCTGCCCGTCGCCGAGCAGCTCCGCCACCGGCACTCCGAGGTGCTGTCCCATGAGGTCGAGCAGCGCGGACTCGAGCCCGGTCACCGCGTGGACGGTCGTGCGGAGGTCGAACGTCTGGGCACCGCGACCGCCGGCGTCACGACCGGCATACGTCTCGGCCACCTGACGGAGCAGCTGGCGGAACCGCGCGATCTCCCTGCCCTGCAAGAGTTCTGCAGCCTCACGGATGGTGCCGGCGATCTTCTCGCCACCCGGGACCTCGCCGAGGCCGGTGTTGCCGTCGCTGTCGGTGACGAGGACGACGTTGCGCGTGAAGAACGGGCCGTGGGCGCCGCTGAGGTTGAGCAGCATGCTGTCGTGGCCGGCGACGGGAACGACCTCGACACTGGCGATCTTCGGTGGCATCGGCTGCTCCTGTCAGTGCTGGGCCACGCGGAGACGGCCGTCGACGCGCTGCGTGACGCCCCACGGGTTGTCGTCGCGGGTCGGCTCCGGCAGCAGGTCGGCGGGCACGTCCTGGTAGGCGACGGGCCTCTGGAAACGGTAGATCGCGAGCGAGCCGACCGACGTGGTGCGGGGGTCGCTCGTCGCAGGGAAGGGCCCGCCGTGCACCATCGCGTGCCCGACCTCGACGCCCGTCGGCCAGCCGTTGAAGAGGATGCGCCCGGCCTTGCTCTCGAGCAGGGGGAGCAGCGTGCGCGCGACGTCGTGGTCGGACTCGGCCGCCTGCACGGTCACGGTGAGCTGTCCCTCGACGCCATGCAGCGCGTCGGTCAGCTCGTCGACGTCGCTCCAGCGCACGAGCACGCCTGCGGCTCCGAAGACCTCCTCGCTCACGGCTGCCTCGTCGCGCAGGGCGTCGGTGGTGGTGGTCGCGAGCAGCGGCGCGGGCGCGTTCGCGGTCTCGCCCGCGCTGCCCTCGGCCTCGACGGTGACGCCCGTTGCGCCGCGGAGCGTGGCGGTGCCCTTGGCGTAGGCCTGGGCGATGCCGGTCGTCAGCATCGTCTGGCCCGTCGCCTCGGCGATGACCCGGGCGGCCGCGCCGACGAACGCGTCGCCGTCGACGCCCGACGGCACGAACGTGAGCCCGGGATTCGTGCAGAACTGGCCCGAGCCGAGCGTCAGCGAGCCGACGTATGCCGCCGCGAGCGCCTCCGCGCGCCCGTCGGCGATGCTGCCGGGCAGCACGACGACGGGGTTGACCGAGCTCATCTCGGCGTAGACGGGGATGGGCTCGCGCCGGGCCGAGGCGGTGGCGACGAGGGCGAGCCCGCCCGCGCGGGAGCCGGTGAAGCCGACGGCCTTGATGCGCGGGTCGCGCACGAGGGCCTGGCCGACGGAGGTGCCGCTGCCGAAGACCAGCGAGAACACCCCGGTCGGCAGGTCGGAGGCCGAGACGGCGCGCGCTACCGCGGCTCCGACGAACTCGCTCGTGCCCGGGTGGGCGTTGTGCGCCTTGACGACGACGGGGCACCCGGCCGCGAGCGCCGACGCCGTGTCGCCACCGGCGACCGAGAAGGCGAGCGGGAAGTTGCTCGCCCCGAAGACCGCGACCGGCCCCAGCGGCACCTGGCGCTGGCGGATGTCGGCGCGAGAGAGGGGCGCACGGTCCGGCAGGGCCGGGTCGATGCGCGCCTCGAGGTGGTCGCCGACGCGTACGACCTCGGCGAACATCCGCAGCTGCCCCGTCGTGCGCGCGAGCTCGCCGGTGAGGCGGGCAACGGGCAGCCCCGACTCGGCGACGGCACGCGCGACGATGGCTTCTCCATCGGCCTCGATCTCGGCGGCAACCCTCTCCAGGAAGGCCGCCCGCTGCTCCGGCGAGGTCGCGCGGTAGGTGTCGAACGCGTCCGCCGCAGCCTGCGTCGCCTCCTCGAGCTGCGCCTCGTCGACGTACGTGTAGACGGGCTCGAGCGGCTCGCCCGTGGCCGCCTCGACCGCGGCCGAGCCGTGGAGGCGGCCGGGCACGGGCGAGCCGGCGATGATCGAGTGTCCGGTCAGGGTGGTCATGCCGAGGAACTCCGTTCAGCTGATCTTGTCGATGAGGATCTTGAGGTCCGACACGTCCTGCTGGGTGAGGTCCGTCAGCGGCGGGCGCACGGGCCCGGCCGGTCGGCCGATGGCCTGGAGGCCACCCTTGATGATGCTCACGGCGTACCCACGCTCGCGGTCACGGATGTCGAGGTAGGGCAGCACGAAGTCGTTGAGCCTGCGGTAGACGGCCTCGAGGTCCTGGCGGCGGACGTCCTGGTAGAAGCCGACGGCGAAGTCCGGCACGAAGTTGAAGATGGCCGAGGAGTACGTCGTGACGCCGAGCTGCAGCAGAGGTAGGGCGAACGTCTCCGCGGTGGGCAGGCCGCCGACGTAGAGCAGGCGGTCGCCGACGCGGGCGTAGGTGCGGGTCATCGCCTCGACGTTGCCGACGCCGTCCTTGAGGCCGATGAGGTTCGGGTTGCGCTCTGCCGCCTCGGCCACGGCGACGTCGCCGAGGACCGCGTTGGCGCGCGAGTACGCGATGACGCCGAGGGAGGTGGCACGGCATACGGCGGAGATGTGCTCGACGAGGCCGCGCTGGCCCGCCTCGGTGAGGTAGGGCGGGAAGAGCAGGACGCCGTCGGCGCCGGCGGCCTCGGCGGCCTTGGCCTGGGCGATCGCGACCGCGGTGCCGCCGGTGGCGGGGGCGAGCACCGGCACCTTGCCGCCGATCTCGTCGACGGCGACTCGCACCACGGTGTCGATCTCCTCGGTGCGCAGCGAAAAGCCCTCGCCCGTGCCGCCGGCGGCGAAGAGGCCCGCGACGTCGTAGCCGCTCAGCCACGACAGGTGGTCGCGGTAGGCCGCCTCGTCGAACGCGAGGTCCGGCGTGAAGTGGGTGACGGGGAACGAGAGCAGTCCCTTGCCCAGCGTGTGGGCGAGTTCGTCGGGGGCGAGGGGCACGAGAACGTCCTTTGCGACGGAGCGGCTGCCCGTCCCTGTGTCCGGTGGGCCCGCCGCTGGGCCAGTGAGTGGCCTCAGGCTAGGAAGAGGCTCGAATACCTGTCCAAGACGGATTTCGTATGCCGTGATGCTCAGGGGGCATCATCCCTGCTGGTCGGGCTCAGCCCTCCACGCTCAGCTGCATGCGCCCCATCTGCGCCAGCACCCGCCGCAGCATGGGGCTGCGCCGGCCCCGTGCCCAGATGGCGTGCAGCTCGACGGGCCGTCCCGGCACCTCGCTACCGTCGGGGTCGCCCCCGCCGTCGACGAGGTCCTTGTAGGCGACGCCCTGCACCCCGAGCGACCGCGCGGAGGCGGGAACGAGTGCGCAGCCGCGGCCCGCGGCGACGAGCAGGACGGCGGTGAGGATCTGGTGCACCTGTTGCTCCACCCTGGGGTGGGCGTTGGTGAGGAACCGGACCGTGAGCTCGTGGAAGTAGCGCGACTGGACCGGGTTGTAGCTGATGACCGGCACCCCGTCGAAGTCGCCCGCCGTCAGCGGCCGCGAGACCCTGGCGAGTGGGTGGTCGGCCGGCACCGCGGCGCAGAGCGGCTCGCGGAAGACGACCCGCGACTCGAACTCCGACGTGTCGAACGGCGGCCGTGCGAGGCCCAGGTCGAGCTCGCCGCGCCGGATTCCGTCGGCCTGGTCGGCCGTGACCCGCTCGTGGAGGATCACTTCGATGCCGGGCAGGCTGCGCTCGAGCTCCTTGAGCAGCGGGCCGAGCACGCCTATGGCGGACACCGCGGTGAACCCGAGCCGCAGGGTGCCTGCCGCCCCGCCGTCGATGCGGCGGGCCACGTCGCCCGCGCTCTCGACGAGCGCGAGCAGGCGGTAGGACTCGTCGAGGAAGGCGCGGCCGGCCTCGGTCAGCTCGACCTTGCGGTTGTCGCGCTGGAGCAGGGTCACCCCGACGGTGCGCTCGAGTTTCTGGATCTGACGGCTGAGCGGCGGCTGCGTCATGTTGAGGCGCTCGGCGGCGCGTCCGAAGTGCAGCTCCTCCGCGACGGCGACGAAGGCGCGCACCTGGTCGAGGGTCATCATGTCCCGGGAGACTACTTCACGCGATATCCGGAAGGTATCAACCGATGCAGCATCGGGTTTGGACACGCATTGAGCGGATTCGTAGTGTCGGGCGGCACAGGGACAGACAGAGCGCACCCCGATGGGCACCGAGCCGGTGCCCCCGGCTCGCCCCAGCTCGCCTCATCTCGCCTCATCTCGTAGGAGACCTTCAATGACGAACGTTCGCACGAGGACCCGTGTCGCCTCCGTGGCCGGCGCCGCAGCCCTCGCCCTCGCCCTCTCCGCCTGCGGCGGGGTCAAGAACGGCAGCGGTGGCGGTGGCGACGCGTCGGGTGGCGGCGCCTACCCGACCAAGAGCATCCAGATGACCGTCGGCGCCTCCGCCGGCGGCAGCAGCGACCTGATCAGCCGCGCGATGTCCAAGGGGATGGGCCAGTCGCTCGGCGTCGCGATGCCGGTCGTGAACAAGCCCGGCGCGAACGGCGCCCTCGTGGCCAAGGAGCTCCAGTCCGCCTCTCCCGACGGCTACTCGATCGCGATCCAGAACGCCTCGCTCTTCGCCATCACGCCGCTCGCCGTCTCCGAGTCCGAGGCGGTCAAGGCCGACGACTTCGACATCGTCTACGGCGTCTCCCGCGACGACTACGTGCTCGCCACCAACCCGAAGACCGGGTGGAAGTCGATCGCCGACATGAAGGCCGCCGGCAAGACGATCCGCTACGGCACGACCGGTGTCGGCACCGGCGCCCAGCTCAACTCGGCCCTCACCTTCGCGACGGCGGGCATCAAGGCCACGGCCGTGCCGTTCGACGGCGGCGCACCCAACCTGACGGCGCTGCTCGGCGCCCAGGTCGACGTGTCGACGATGCAGGTCGGCGAGGCCATCGAGAACATCAAGGCCGGCAAACTCGTGCCGCTCGCCGTCTTCTCGGCCGACCGCGTGAAGTTCCTGCCCGACGTGCCGACGGCCAAGGAGCAGGGCTTCGACGTGCAGGTCTCGCAGTACCGCTTCATCACGACGCCGAAGGGCACGCCGCAGGCCGTCAAGGACAAGCTCGTCGAGGCGGCGAAGAAGACGTTCGCCACCGAGGAGTACAAGAAGTTCAACGAGGAGAACAACCTCACGCCGCTCGAGATCCCGGGCACCGAGGTGGCGAGCAAGCTCAAGGCCGACCTCGCCTCCAACACCGCCAAGCTCAAGCAGTTCGGCATCTCCCTCGCGTCCAACAGCTGACGCGGCCCGAACCGGAGCCCGGCGCGGGAGGGGGCGATCCCGTCCCGCGCCGGGTCCACCTGACCGACACCCACTCGAAGAGGAGCCAGGGATGAGCACGACCAGCGAACCGGCGCGGCCCGAGGCCGCCGAGGTCGACATCCTCGAGGAGCTCAAGGCCGAGCTCGCCCAGGACCTGGAGGAGGAGCGCCCGCCGCACGCGGGCCCCCTGGCCCAGGTGGGTGCCGGTCTCGTGACCCTCGTCCTGGGGCTGGCGGGCGTCGTCCTGTCGCTCGGCTACGGGCTCGGCAGCCTCACCCAGCCCGGACCCGGGCTGTGGCCGTTCGCCGTTTCGGTGGCCGTCACGGCCCTGTCGGTCGCGCAGGTGGTCTTCGGCCGGCGCGCCGAGGACACCGAGCAGTTCACCCGCTCGAGCGCCCTCACTGCCCTCGGGGTGCTGACCCTCGTGGCGCTCGCGGCCCTGCTGCCAGTCATCGGCTTCGAGGTGCCCTCGCTCGTGCTGATGGTCGTCTGGCTCCGTTTCCTCGGCGGCGAGTCCTGGCGCATGACGGCGCTCATCAGCGTGGTCACGGTCGCGGCGTTCTACGCGCTGTTCGTGCTCGCGCTGTCCATCCCGCTCCCGCGACTGATCTGAAGGGAGGCGCGCCATGGACTTCACCCCGATCATCGACGGCTTCGGCATCGTCCTGCAGCCGACCAACCTGCTCTACTGCCTCGTCGGCGTCGTCATCGGCATGCTCATCGGTGTGCTGCCCGGTCTCGGCCCGGCCGCGACGATCGCGATCCTGCTGCCCATCACCTACGGCGTCGAGCCGGTCTCGGCGATCATCATGCTCGCCGGCATCTTCTACGGCGCGCAGTACGGCGGCACCATCACCTCGGTGCTGCTGCGGCTGCCCGGGGAGGCAAGCTCGGTCGTCACCGTCTTCGACGGCTTCGCGATGGCCAAGCAGGGCCGGGCCGGGGCAGCCCTCGGCATCGCGGCCATCGGCTCGTTCATCGGCGGCACCGTCTCGATCATCGGTCTGTCGGTGCTGGCGCCCGTCATCGCCGGCTACGCCCTCGACTTCGGCCCGCCGGAGTATGCCGCTCTCGGCCTCTTGGGCGTCCTGCTCGTCTCGACCGTCGGCAACGGCGGCAAGCTCAAGGCCGTCGTCGCCGCCGCCCTGGGCCTGCTCATCGCGACGGTGGGCCGCGACTCGTTCACCGGCGCCGAGCGCTTCACCTTCGGCAACCTCAACCTCGCCGACGGCATCGACTTCGTGCCGATCGCCATGGGCCTCTTCGGTCTCGGCGAGATCCTCTACAACCTCGAGGAGAACCACAAGAAGGTCCACGCGCCGGCCAAGGTCACCAAGGTGTGGCCGAGCCGCAAGGACCTCTCCGACTCCAAGGGCGCCATCGCGCGCGGCTCGGGCATCGGCTTCGGCCTGGGCGTGCTGCCTGGTGGAGGGGCCGTCCTCTCGTCACTCGTCGCGTATGCCGTCGAGAAGCGCCGTGCGAAGCAGCCCGAGCGCTTCGGCCGGGGTGCGATCGAGGGCGTGGCCGCCCCCGAGACGGCCAACAACGCCGCGGCGACGTCATCCTTCATCCCGCTGCTGACGCTCGGCATCCCGGCCAACGCGACCATGGCCCTGATGTTCGGCGCCCTTCTCCTGCAAGGCGTGCAGCCCGGCCCGCAGCTCGTCGACACGCACCCCGACATCTTCTGGGGCGTCATCAACTCGATGTACATCGGCAACATCCTGCTGCTCATCATGAGCATCCCGATGGTCGGCGTCTTCGTGCGGATCCTCAAGGTGCGGCCCGCGATCCTCGCGCCGATCACCGCGCTCATCACCGTGCTCGGCGTCTACACCGTCAACAACTCGGTCTTCGACATCTACCTCGTCATCGTCTTCGGC
>JABFXB010000512.1 GCA_013361975.1 Dermatophilaceae bacterium | reverse complement strand
GGGGGCGCCCCACTTCTTCTCCAGCACGACGTTGCGGCCCTTCGGGCCGAGGGTCACGCGGACGGCGTCGGCGAGGATGTTCATCCCTCGCTCGAGGCCGCGACGCGCCTCTTCGTCAAACGCAATGGTCTTGGCCATTCGGGTGGTTCCTCCCACGCGAATCGATGGTTGGTGGCCCGCATGACGCCCGCGACGGACGGGACCAGTCTTCCCAGCTTCATGTCGCTGCGAACCCAGCCCCTCGGCATACGGCCCATTTCTGTCACTCCCACCTGGAGAGTGCTAACGCCATTATTGGCACTCTCGGGGTGAGAGTGCAAACAAAACGAGGACTCTGGTCGGCGCCCGTCAGGAGGCGGGCTCGAGCGCGGCCACCAGCCGGGCGGCATACCCGGCGGACTCCTCCTCCGAGGCGTACTTCGTGCGCGGCCAGAAGAAGCCGCGCAGGCCGTCGCCCTTGGTGCGCGGCACGACGTGCACGTGCAGGTGCGGCACCGACTGGCTCACCACGTTGTTCACGGCCACGAACGAGCCCTGCGCCCCCAGGCCGGTGACGGCTGCCGCGGCGAGACGACGTGCAGCGCCGAGCAGGCCGGCGTGCAGGTCGCCGGGCAGGTCGAGCAGGGTGTCGACGTGCACCCGCGGCACGAGCAGGACGTGCCCCTTGAAGACCGGCCGCCGGTCGAGGAAGCCGACGAAGTCCGGTTCGTCGAGCACCCGGTTGCTGGGCAGGTCGCCCGCGACGATGGAGCAGAAGATGCAGTCCATGGCGACAGGCTGCCACGCACCGGCGCCTCCGGAGCGCAGGCGTCCCTCAGGCGTCGGCGGGCCGCAGCGGAGGACGGCTGGGTCAGCAGATGACGAGCAGGATGCAGCCGCCGTCGGGAGACGTCGTCGGCGAGGGCGTCGGCTTGCCCGGTCCGGTCGGCTTCGGCTTGGGGCCGCCCTTCGTCGGTGACGGGCTCGGCACGGCGGTCGACGACGACGGGGCGGGCGACGTCGGAGCGGGGGGCGGGGGCGGGGCCACGGTGGCAGTGGACGTCGGGTCCGGCGCCGGAGCCCTGGTCGTGGGCACCTGCGACGTCGTGTCCGAAGCCGGCTCGACGTTCGTGGTCGCGGGAGCCCGTCTCGAGGTCGTGCCGGGCGCGGGTGCGGCGGTGCTGGACGAGCTGGGTGCGTCGGACGTGCCGGCAGACGTGCCCCAGCCGTCCTCCGAGGGCGTCTCGGCAAAGCCGGAGCCGGGCACGTCGGGAAACACCCCGGCGCTCATCGCCTCGTCGCGCCAGCTGTCGCCGGACCAGAGCACGACCGCCCCGGTGGCAAGGAGGGCGAAGGCGGCGAGAGCTGCCACGATGACGACTCGACGGCGCCGTCGGCCGCCCGGTTGGGGCCGGAAGTCGGTGGAGGGCTCGAAGGACATGGCTCACAAACGTAGAGGAACCGGGCCGGAACCGCCCGTCCGGTGCGGACGGTCGAGACCCGAACTACGGTGGGTCCGTGCCCCGGGAGACATGGATCACATCGAGGGCGGTCCGGTGACGGCGAGCCAGGGCTTCGTCGAGGTGGCCGACCGGGTCTTCGTCGCGCGCTACCGGCAGTGGGACGTCAACGTGGGTCTCGTGCTCGGCCGCGACGGCGCCGTCGTCATCGACACGCGGGCGAGCGACGTCCAGGGCCGGCAGGTGCTCGACGACGTGCACCGTCTCGGGCGCGACATCGAGGTGCGCCACGTCGTCAACACCCACGTCCACTTCGACCACGCCTTCGGCAACGTGGCGTTCGACCTGGCCACCGTGCATGCCCACGACAACGTCGGGCGCACCCTCGACGAGGCGGCCGAGCACATCAAGGCACTCATCCGCGCCGACCCCGCCGGCTCCCCCGAGTTCGGCTACACCGAGCGCGATGCCGCCGAGGTCGTGGCCACACCGGTGCGCGGACCCGACCGCACGTTCGGCTCGAACGCCACCATCGACCTCGGCGACCGCGTCGTCACGATGACGTATGCCGGCCGCGGCCACACCGACGGGGACGTGGCCGTCGTCGTGCCCGACACCGGGGCGGTCTTCCTGGGCGACCTCGTCGAGGAGAGCGCGCAGCCGTCGTTCGGGGATGACTGCTGGCCGCTCGAGTGGGCCGACACCCTGACCTCGCACCTGCTCCAGACCGACGAGGGCGCGGTCGTGGTGCCCGGCCACGGGCGACCCGTCGACGTGGCCTTCATGACCCGCCAGCGGGACGACATCGCCGCGGTGGCCGCGGTCATCCGCGAGCGCCGACTGGCGGGCGGGTCGCTCGAGCAGGCCCTGCGCGACACCGACGGGCGCCTCCCCTACCCGCTCGCCGACCTCGAGTCCGCCATCCGTCGCGGCTGGGAGCAGCTCGCGCCGACAGCGCCCTGACGCACGTCGGATGCGCTTCCCGGCGGCCTCCCACT
>JABFXB010000212.1 GCA_013361975.1 Dermatophilaceae bacterium | reverse complement strand
GTCATGCGGCGTCTCCTACGTGGTGTCGTACTGGAGCGCCCAGTGTGCCAAACCCCGCCCGCAACACACCGAGCAGGTCACGACACACCGGGATCGGATCCGGGTGTGTTGTGACCTGCTCGGTGTGTTGCGGGGAAGGTGAGTCGCTCAAGCGCTGCGGCGGGCCAGGGTCAGGGCGAAGTCGCCGTCGGGGTCGGTCCAGGCCCGCTCTACCGCGAAGCCGGCGGACCCGAGCTCGTCGCGCAGGCTCTCGGGCCGGAACTTCGTCGAGATCTCGACCCGAATCTCCTCCCCGTGGGCGAGGTCGAACGCCACGTCGGCACCGGGGATGGTGACCCGCTGGGGCATGTCGGCGCGGAGCCGGAGGTCCATCCGCTCCTGGCGGGGGTCCCAGAACGGGACGTACGAGAACGCGTCGACGTCGAAGTCGGCCCCGAGCTCACGGTTGAGCACCCGGAGGCAGTTGGTCACGAACCGGGCCGTGACCCCGCGGCTGTCGTCGTAGGCCGCGATGAGCCGGTCGGCGCTCTTGACGAGGTCGGTGCCGAGCAGGAACCAGTCGCCGGGCTCGAGGCTGTCGTGCAGCGCCCCGAGGAAGGCGGCACGCTCCTCGACGTAGAAGTTGCCGATGGTGCCGCCGAGGAAGGCGACCAGCCGCCGGTCGCCGCGCGGCAGGTGCCCGAGGTGCAGCGTGAAGTCGCCGACGAGGGCCTCGACCCGCAGCGACGGGTAGCGCTCGGAGAGCATCGCCGCGGCGTCGCGAAGCGTCTGCTCGGAGACGTCGACCGGGACGAACCGCTCGAGGCGGCCCGACGAGGTGAACGCGTCGAGCAGCGTGCGGGTCTTGTCGCTCGTGCCGCTGCCGAGCTCGACGAACGTCGTCGCGTCGCACGCCGCCACGATGTCGTCGGCGTGCTCGAGCAGGACCGCCCGCTCGCGCTCGGTCGGGTAGTACTCGGGCAGCCGGGTGATCTCGTCGAAGAGGTCGGAGCCCACGTCGTCGTAGAGCCACTTCGGCGGCAGGGTGCGCGGCTGCGACCCCAGGCCGCGGCGTACGTCGGAGACGAGCGAGCCCGACGCCCAGTCGGGGTCGAGGGCCACGGTGACGACCGGCTCGCGGCGCGTCACGAGCGAGCCCCGCCGTCGGCCAGGCGCACCCCGGAGAGGGCCCATCGCGACCCCGGTGGGAAGAAGTTGCGGTAGCTCGCCCGGGCGTGACCCGCCGGGGTGAGGGCACAGCCACCCCGCAGCACCATCTGCCCGGACATGAACTTGCCGTTGTACTCGCCGATGGCGCCGGCCGGCGGGTGGTAGCCCGGGTAGGCGACGTAGGCAGAGCTGGTCCACTCCCAGCAGTCGCCGTAGACCTGGCGCAGGTGCCCGGTGGGCGGCCCGGCAGGCCTAGGGTGGAAGGTCTGCAGGTCGGCGAGGTTGGCGCCGCTCGTGGGCGTCTCGGCCTGCCCGTCTGCGACGACGGCGTGCTCCCACTCGCCCTCGGTGGGCAGCCGCTTGCCGGCCCACGTCGCGTAGGCGTCGGCCTCGTAGTGGCTCACGTGGCTCACCGGCAGGCCGGGGTCGACCGGGCGGGTGCCGCTCAGGGTGTGCTCGAACCAGACCCCGTCGTGCTCACGCCAGTAGAACGGGGCCCGCCAGCCCTCGGCACCCACCCGCGCCCAGCCGTCGGAGAGCCACAGCTCGTGGCGCTCGTAGCCGCGGTCGGCCATGAACTGGAGCCACTCGCCGTTGGTGACGAGGCGGTCGGCGAGCCGGTAGGGCTCGAGCCACTGCTGGTGCAGCGGCAGCTCGTTGTCGAACGAGAACCCGGCGCCGCGGTGCCCGACCTCGACGAGGCCGCCCTCGACGTCGACCCAGCCCAGGGGATCGGGCTCGGACGGCGTGAGCGGGGTGCCGGCATACGCGGGCTGGAGGGGATTGACCGACAGCACGTGCTTGATGTCCATGAGGAGCAGCTCCTGGTGCTGCTGCTCGTGGTGGAAGCCGAGCTCGATGGTGGACGAGAGCTTCTCGAGCGCACCGCCGTCGAGGCGCGTCACGAGGTCACGCATGCGGGCGTCGACGTCGTGACGGTAGAGGCCGACGTCGTGGGCGCCCGGCCGGGTGATGTGCCCGCGCTCGGCACGCGCGTAACGCGGGCCCACCCCCTCGTAGTAGCTGTTGAAGAGGAACCAGTACTGGTCCTGGTAGGGCCGGAACGACGGCTCGTTCTCGGCGAGGACGAAGGTCTCGAAGAACCACGTGACATGGGCGCGGTGCCACTTCGTCGGCGAGACGTCGGGCATCGACTGGACGGTCTGGTCCTCGGGTGAGAGCGGGGCGGCGAGGGACTCGGTGTGGGCGCGCACCTCGTCGTAGCGGGCCACCAGGGTGTCGGCGTCCCAGCTGGTGGGGGATGTCGTGAGTGGCATCGGGTCGGGCA
>JABFXB010000145.1 GCA_013361975.1 Dermatophilaceae bacterium | reverse complement strand
GTTCGGCTTCTACGGTGCGATCCTCCCTCTGGTGCTCGCCCTGCTGATCTACCTCGGCTTCTACGCCACCGGCCTGGTCCTGGGCGGCCAGGCCATCGCCAGCCTGATCCACGTGAGCGCGCAGACCGGCGCGATCATCTTCGCCCTCCTGTCCACAACGCTGGCCGTCTTCGGCTACGACTACATCCACCGTTACAGCCACGTCGCAGCCGTGCTCAGCGCTGTCGTGTTCGCCGGCCTGTTCGTCCGGATCCTCGCCGATGCCAAGCTCGGGGAGGCCGTCGGCGGATCGTTCGCCCTCGCCCCGTTCGTGCTGGGCATCTCCCTCTCGGCCTCGTGGCAGCTCACCTTCGGCCCCTACATCGCCGACTACTCGCGCTACCTGCCCGCCGACACCCCTCGGCGCGCCACCATCGGCTGGACCTTCGCCGGCAGCGTCATCGGCGCCTCCCTGGCCATGACCCTCGGCGCCCTCTGTGCGGCGCTCGGAGGCAAAGCCTTCGACGTACAGCCAGTCGGGTTCATCTCCGGCCTGGGCGGACCCTTCACGTGGCTCGTCCTCATCGCCATCATCTGCGGCAAGCTCACCGGCAACACCCTCAGCTCGTACGGCGGCTACATGTCCGTGGCCACGATCCTCACCAGCCTGACCGGTCGCGACACGGTGGGCATCCGCCTGCGCTCCTTGCTCGTGGGTCTCATCTCGCTGGTCGCGCTGCTCGTGGCGCTGGCGGCAACAGACGACTTCCTCGGCACGTTCACCAACTTCCTGCTCTTCCTGCTGTACTTCATGACCCCGTGGAGCGCGATCAACCTCGTCGACTACTACCTGGTGCGCCGCGAGCGGTACGACGTCCCGGCGCTCTTCCAACCCCAAGGGGTGTACGGGCGGGTCAACGCCCGAGCCATGACGGCATACGTCCTCGGCGTCGTGCTCTCGATCCCCTTCATGAACAGCACCCTCTACGTCGGCCCCGTCGCCCAGTGGATGGGCGGGGCGGAGGTGGCCTGGGTCGTCGGCATCATCGTCGCCGGAGGGCTCTACTACGCCCTGTCAGGCCCGGCCCGTTCGACCTCCCCCCTCGATCTGTTCGCGGCCCCCGACAGCGCCTCCCGCATCTGAAACCGGAGTCCCCCATGAAGTTCGATCCCGCACGCGAGCAGGCCGACCTGCCCTTCTCGCCGTTCAAGAGCTGCACGGTGCCCCGCCCGATCGGCTGGCTCTCGAGCGTGAGCTCCGACGGCGTGGAGAACCTGGCGCCGTACAGCCAGTGGCAGAACCTCACCTTCGACCCGCCCATGGTCATGTTCTCGGCGAACCAGTACCCGGACGGCCGGCGCAAGGACACCGTCCTCAACGCCGAGCAGACCGGCTGGTTCGTCTGGAACATGGCCACCTGGGACCTGCGCGAGGCCGTCAACATCAGCGCCATGGCGCTACCGCCGCACGAGAGCGAGTTCGACCGGGCCGGGGTCACCAAGCGGTACGCCGACCTCTCCACCACGCCGATGGTGCGGGAGAGCCCCGTCCACTTCGAGTGCCGCTACCTCTCCACCCACCGGATGACCGGCAACTCGGCAGTCGGCACGATCGACATCGTCTTCGCCGCCGTGGAACGCATCCACATCGACGACGCGGTCATCAACGAGCACGGCAAGCTCGACATCCCCTCGATCAAGCCCATCGCCCGGATGGGCTACTACGACTACACCGTCGTCACCGACACGTTCGAGATGCGCGTGCCGGGCGCGACCCTCGAAGAGGCCTACGGCCTCGAAGGACACCCCGCATAACCAGCCGGGGCGGCCTGCGCTCGACGTCAGAGCCAGGCCAGCCCATGACACGAGGTCCCCACCCTCGTGACGTCTCCGGCCCGCAGCTGGAGACCGGAGACGGCGCTGCCCCCTCGCCCCCCAGCGGCGCCGTCTCCACCCGCGGAAATGCCTTCCGACGCAAACGTGCTCGAGCGTGAAGCGCACCCGGTCCGGGGCGATCAGCCCCAGTAGTCGTCCATCGGTTCGGGTGTCTCGTCGGAGCCGTCGTCGGCGCCCGTGGACGTGCGCCGCTCGGTGACCGTGAAGCGACCCCGGTAGAAGAGCATCGGGCGCCCGGAGGCCCCGTCCTCGAGCTCCAGCACACGCCCGACGACGACGTCGTGGTCCCCGGCGACGTGCACCTGCTCGACGGCGCAGTGGACCCGCATCAGCACGCCCGGCAGGCTCGGACCGCCGTGCTCCGACGGCGTCCAGTCGAGGCCCTCGAAGCGGGCACCCGCCGTCGAGCCGAACCGCCCGATGAGCTCGCGCTGCTCGTGGCGCAGCACGTTGACGGTGAAGCGCCCTTGGTCGCGCATGCGCGGCCAGGACCGGCCCCGGTGGTCGGCGCAGAAGAGGACGAGCGGCGGGTGCAGCGACACCGACGCGAACGACTGGCACGCGAACCCGACCGGCTCGCCGTCGTGCGAGAGGCCGGTCACGACGGTCACGCCGGTCGCGAAGTGCCCGAGGGCGTGGCGCATCCGCTCGGGGGTCGGCTCACCCGTCACGAGTCCCCCGGACCATCAGGACGGCCAGGGCCGTCGGGACCGCGGGGGTCGTGCGGCTCGGTGGGCGGGGTGGGCTCGGTGGGCTCGGTGGGCTGGGTGGGCTCGGCCGTCTCGCCGAAGGCCTGCACGAGCGCGGCCAACCGCGAGGCTTCCCGCCCGGACACGTCACCGTCGGCCTTCTGGATCGCCATGACCGCCACCGTGTCGCCGTCCTCGAGGTCGAGGCTCACCCACGGCTCACCGCCGCCGAACTGCACGCGGACGACCTCGGCCCACTCGAGGGTCCTGGTCAGCACGAGGTTGCGCACCACGATGCCCTCACGGCTCGGCACCGCGACGATCGAGGCGTAGCGCCAGGCGACGAACGCGACGACGACCCCGAGGCCGAAGAACATCAGGCGGTCGCCGAGACCCCAACGGCCGTCGGCCTGGGCCGGCATCACGACGGCGATGGCACCGAAGACGGCGAGCGAGGCCCACGCGACGCCGAGGGCGACGGCACGACCGCGGCGCGGGCGAAACGGTGCGAGCGGGTCGGGGACCGCCCCGGACTCGCGGGATGCCGCCGGCTGGTCAGTCATCAGGTCGCCTCCGTCACGTCACCGTCACCGTCGCCGCCGCGCGTCACAGTCGGCAGGCCGCGATGTCCGTGACGAGGATCGCGCGGGCCCCGAGGTCGTAGAGCTCGTCCATGAGGCGGTTGCGCCCGAGCCGCGGCACCATCGCGCGGACGGCGACCCAGGCGTCGTCCTGCAGCGACGACACGGTGGGCGACTCGAGGCCCGGCGTGAGCTCGCACGCCCGGTCGACGAGCTCCTTCGGGCAGTCGTAGTCGAGCATCACGTACGTACGGGCCGTGATGACGCCGGCGATGCGACGCTGGAGCACCTCGATCGCCGCGGCCTCACCGGGCCGGTCGCCACGGATCAGCACCGCCTCGGAGCGCAGGATCGGCTCGCCGAACACCTCGAGTCCCTGCTGCCGCAGCGTCGTTCCGGTCTCGACGACGTCGGCGATGCAGTCGGCGACACCGAGGGTGATGGCCGTCTCGACGGCGCCGTCGAGGCGCACGACGTCGGCCGAGAGTCCCCGCGCGACGAGGTCCGAGCGGACGAGACCGGCATACGACGTCGCGACGCGCTTGCCGGCGATGTCGGCGACGGTGCCCACGTGGCCCGGCTTGCCGGCATACCGGAACGTCGACGCGCCGAAGCCGAGCGCCATGACCTCGACGGCGGACGAGCCCGAGTCGAGCAGCAGGTCACGCCCCGTGACTCCGGCGTCGACGGTGCCCGAACCGACGTAGACGGCGATGTCGCGGGGACGCAGGTAGAAGAACTCGACGTCGTTCTCGACGTCGGTGACGACGAGCTCCTTGGTGTCGCGGCGGGTGCGGTAGCCCGCCTCGCGCAGCAGCTCGACGGCGGCGTCGGACAGGGAACCCTTGTTGGGCACGGCGATTCGCAGCATGGGGTGAACAGTCCTCAGAGGTGGGAGTAGACGTCGTCGAGCGAGATGCCCTTGGCGAGCATGAGGACCTGCAGATGGTAGAGCAGCTGGCTGATCTCCTCGGCGGCCTCGTCGTTCGACTGGTACTCGGCGGCCATCCACACCTCGGCCGCCTCCTCGACGATCTTCTTGCCGATGGCGTGGACGCCGGCGTCGAGCTGCGCGACGGTGCCCGATCCCTCGGGGCGCGCCTGCGCCTTCTCGGCCAGCTCGGCGTACAGCTGCTCAAAGCTCTTCACGGTCGCCCAGCCTACGGGCCGCGCGACGTCGAACGGACCAGTGCTCACGTCGTGGCGGCGCCCGTCGACGCGACCGCCCGGAGCGCGACCACGGTCGCGACCGCGGCGGTCGCGGCCTCGTGGCCCTTGTCCTCGGCGGAGCCGGGCAGTCCGGCCCGGTCGAGCGCCTGCTGCTCGTCGTCGCAGGTGAGCACACCGAACCCGATCGGGGTCGCAGTGCGCACCGAAACCTCGGTGATGCCGGACGTCGCCGCGTGGCACACGTAGTCGAAGTGGGGGGTGCCCCCACGGATCACCACACCGAGCGCCACGAGCGCGTCGAAGCGCTCCGCGAGCGTGGCGCACGCGACCGAGAGCTCGAACGTGCCCGGCACGCGCACGACCTCGACGTCCGTGACGCCGGCGTCGGCGAGCCCGCGGCGGGCGCCGTCGAGCAGCCCGTCCATCACCTGCTCGTGCCAGCTCGCCGCGACGACCGCGACACGCAGGCCCCTGCCGTCCGTCGTGAGGGTGGGGGCGCCGTCCTTCATGCCGTCTCCTTGCCGCCGTGCCGCTCGCCCGCGGCCGGGATGTCGTGACCCATCCGGTCCCTCTTGGTGACCAGGTACCTCTCGTTGTCCTCACCCATCGGACCGTGCAGCCGCTCGACCGCGACGACGTCGAGGCCGAGGTGGCGCAGGGCCGACACCTTCTTGGGGTTGTTGGTCAGCAGCACGACCTCGGTCGCCCCGAGGTCGTGCAGGATCGCGGCGCCGGCGGCGTACTCGCGGGCGTCGACGGGCAGCCCGAGCGCCGTCTGGGCGTCGACGGTGTCGGCGCCGCGGTCCTGCTGGGCGTACGCGCGCAGCTTGTCGACGAGTCCGACCCCGCGGCCCTCGTGGCCCCCGAGGTAGACCACGACCCCACCGTCGCGGCCGATGCGAGCCAGCGACGCCTGCAGCTGCGGACCGCAGTCGCAGCGCAGCGAGCCGAACGCGTCGCCCGTCAGGCACTCAGAGTGCAGCCGCGTCAGGACGGGACCCGAGGCGCTCAGCCCCTGCAGTCCTCGCGGGCTGACGAGGGCGACGTGCTCGTCGCCGGTGAGGGTGTCGCGGTAGCCGTGCGCGGTGAACGTGCCGTGCACGGTCGGGATGCGCGTGGTCGCGAGGCGCTCGACGCGGTCGAGGCGCTGCCGGTGGTCGATGAGCTGCTCGATGGTGATGACCGGCAGGCCGAACTCGCCCCCGAGGTGGAGAACCGCGTCGTACCGCATCATCCGGCCGTCGTCGTGCACGAGCTCGCCGATGACGGCGACAGGCGCCAGGCCCGCCAGACGGGCCAGGTCGACGGCGGCCTCGGTGTGCCCCGGCCGGGTGAGCACTCCGCCGTGACGGGCCCGCAGCGGCAGGATGTGCCCGGGCCGGATGAGGTCGGCCGGCGTGGCCTCCGGGTCGGCCAGCACCTGGACGGTGCGCAGCCGGTCGGCGGCGCTGATGCCCGTCGTCACGCCGGTGGCCGCGTCGACCGAGACCGTGTATGCCGTCCGCAGCGGGTCGCGGTTCTCGGAGACCATCAGCGGCAGCTGGAGGTGGTCGGCGACCTCGTCGGGCACGGGCGCACAGAGGTAGCCGGACGAGTGGCGGATCGTCCACGCCATCCAGTCCTCCGTGGCCGTCTCGGCGGCGAGCACGAGGTCGCCCTCGTTCTCGCGGTCCTCGCTGTCGAGGACGAGGACCGGCCGACCTGCACGGAGCGCCTCCAGCGCGGCCTCGACGGTCGAGAGAGCGGTCATGACGTGACCTCCTGTCGGTGGGTGAGCAGTCGCTCGACGTACTTGGCGATCACGTCGACCTCGAGGTTGACGACGTCGCCGACTCGCTTGTGCCCCAGGGTGGTCAGGTCGAGAGTCGTGGGAATGAGCGAGACGCCGAACGCCTCCTCGCCGACGTGCGCCACGGTCAGCGAGACACCGTCGACGGTGATCGAGCCCTTCTCGACGACGTATGCCGCGAGGCCGGGTGGGAGCGTGAAGTCGACCGTCTCCCAACGGTCGCCGGGAGTGCGTGCGGTGATCGTCGCAGTGCCGTCGACGTGGCCCTGGACGACGTGGCCGCCGAACCGGCCGTCAGCGGGCATCGCCCGCTCGAGGTTGACGCGGTCGCCCTCGCGAAGCGCCCCGAGGCTGCTGCGGTCGAGCGTCTCGGCCATCACGTCGACCGTGAAGCCGGTGGTGTCGTGCTCGGTGACGGTCAGGCAGACGCCGTTCACCGCGATGGAGGCCCCGTGTGCGGCGTCGCTGACGACGAGCGGTCCCTCGATGCGGAGGACCGCCGAATCTGCGCCGAGCTCGATGCCGGCGACGGTGCCGAGCTCCTCGACGATTCCGGTGAACATGCTTGTCTCCTAACGGTTTGCTGCGCGTGCGTCGGCGCGTGGCACGGCATGGATGCGTACGTCGTTGCCGACGACGACGACCTCGTCGAGGTCGAGCCGCCGCAGCCCGCCGATGGACTCGACGCCGAGGTCGCCGACGGCGGGACGGCCACCGCCGAGGAAGGCCGGGGCGACGTACGCGTAGACGTCGTCCACGAGACCCGCGCGCAGGAAGGCAGCGGCGAGCGTCGGGCCGCCCTCGAGCCAGACGTCGCGGACTCCCCTCTGCCACAGTGACTCCAGCGCCTCGCGCGGATCACGGGTGGCCAGGTGGAGAACCTCGGTGGGCGTCGCCGCCACCCTGGCGTCGCGCGGCACCGGGCGCAGCCCCATCACCACCCGAAGGGGCTGATGCGGCGCGAGCCCGCCGTCCGGCATACGCACGGTGAGGCGCGGGTCGTCGGCCAGCACGGTGCCGGTGCCCACGAGGACCGCGTCGCGCGTGGCGCGCAACGTGTGCACGTCGGCCCGGGCGGCTTCCCCGGTGATCCACTGGCTGGTCCCGTCGGCGGCTGCACTGCGCCCGTCGAGCGTCGTGGCCAGCTTCCAGGTGACGAGGGGTCGACCCAGCGCGACCGTGCGCGCCCACCTGGCGTTGAGGGCTGCGGCCTCCTCGGCCAGCACCCCGCCGGTCACGCGGACGCCGGCAGCGTGCAGCCGCTCGGCGCCGCCGGCGGCGTCGGGGTTGGGGTCCGACTGCGCGAACACGACACTCGTGACCCCGGCCTCGATGAGCGCGTCGGCGCACGGGCCGGTGCGGCCGGTGTGCGAGCAGGGCTCCAGCGTCACGAAGGCCGAGGCACCCTGCGCCGCCGCACCGGCTGCCTCGAGCGCCTCGATCTCGGCGTGCGGCGAGCCGGCCCCGCGGTGGTGGCCCTCCCCCACGACGCTGCCGTCCGGTCCGACGAGCACGCAGCCGACGCGGGGGTTCGGGTCGGGCCACGGCCCGGATGCGGCCAGCTGCAGCGCTCGCCGCATCCACGCCGGTGCCGTGGAGTCACCCACCGTCAAGCCGTCGTCGTCCCGGCCAGCTGGGGCTCGACGTCGTTGCTGTCGACCCGCGACGCCTTGACCCACTGGGTGAAGCCGTAGACCACGAAGAGGCCGTAGAACGTGTAGAGCACCGCGGTGGGCACGTAGTTGGTGGCGAAGCCGAACGGCACGCCGACGAGGTCGACGCCGATCCAGGCGAGCCAGAACTCGTTCCAGCCGCGAGCCATCGCGTAGGTCGCCACGATCGAGCCGACGAAGATCCACGCGTCGCACCAGTAGAACCACCACTCGGGCGTGAAGAACGGGTTCGGCGAGAGGTTCCAGAGCCACACGAACGCCTGGTGCACGACGACGGTGCCGACGAGCCAGAAGACCACGACGGCCGCCCGCTCACGGGGGGTGGCCCAGCGCGGGGTGATGGCCACGCCGCTCGCGTCGTCGGCGTGGTTGAGGCGCCGCACCTGCGACCACCGCCACCAGCCGTAGATGCTCGTGACGATGAAGAAGACCTGCCGGCCGGCCTGCCCGAAGAGCGGGATCCGCTCATCGGCGCCGAACACGGCTCCGAGGTACACGAAGAAGAGCATGACGTTGGCGAGGATGCCGACCGGCCATGCCCAGACCCACCGGCGCATGCCGAGGTAGGCGGAGGCGAGGCCGATGAGCACGCCGATGAGCTCCAGCCAGTGCAGCTGGTAGGGCCCGATCGGGATCGCGGCGTCGATGGCCTGCTGGAAGACGTTCTTCGTCTGGTCGGCCAGAGCAAGAGCCTGCATGTGGTGTTCGTCCTTGGTCGTTCGTCGGTGCACGGACGAACTCCGGGGTACTCCACACGCCACCCGCGGACCGGAGCCGACGACGGATGTCGAAGACGCCAGACCACGACGGCCTGTCTCGTGCTGCCTCCCATCCGGACTTTCACCGTCGGTCCCGGAATTTCACCAGGTCAACCGGCCGCTGGATGCGGTCGGGTCGCGGACTTTAACCGCCGGCTCGGAATTACACCGACCCCGGAGCACGTACGCCCAGTATGCACCTGCCGCCGTCACGTGCACACATCGCGCCCACGTGACGGCCGCCACCGCCCCCCGCGCCGGTCAGTGGCGGTGCCGCGCGGCGAGGGCGCGCAGCTCGTCTACGGCGCCGGCAGCGTCCTCGGCCCCGTAGACCGCCGATCCGGCGACGAAGACGTCCGCCCCCGCCTCGGCGCACTGCTCGATCGTGTCGGCGCTCACGCCGCCGTCGACCTGGATCCAGATCTCACCGCCGTGCCGGCGCACGGCCTCGCGCACCTGCGCCACCTTCGGCATCTGGTCGGCCATGAACGACTGGCCGCCGAATCCCGGCTCGACGGTCATGACGAGCACCATGTCGAGCTCTGGAAGCAGGTCGGCGTAGGGCGCGAAGTCGGTGCCGGGCTTGATCGCCATCGAGGCGCGGGCGCCCGCCGCACGCAGGGCCCGGGCCAGGGCACGGGGGTCGCGGGCGGCCTCGATGTGGAAGGTGACCGACTGGCAGCCCGCCTCGGCGTACTGCGGCGCCCACCGGTCTGGGTCCTCGATCATGAGGTGGGCGTCGATCGGGATGGGGCTCACCTTGAGCAGCGCCTCGACGACCGGCAGCCCCAGCGTCAGGTTCGGCACGAAGTGGGCGTCCATGACGTCGACGTGCGCCCAGTCGGCGTTGGCGATGCGCCCCAGCTCGGCCTCGAGGTTCGCGAAGTCGGCGGAGAGGATGCTCGGTGAGATCTGCACGCGCACAGCCTAGGGGCGCGGCCGTTCGCTCACTCGGCGCCCTTGACCCACACGGACACGTGCGACTCCGACTCAGCGGTGAACGGTGCCCGGGTCCAGCCGGCCCACCGGTCGCGCAGCGTCAGGCCGGCCAGCCGCGCCATGAGGTCGAGCTCGGACGGCCAGACGTAGCGGTGCGCCGACGCGCCGTAGGTCGCGAGCCGCCGCCCGCTCGCGTCGACGCCGCCCTGCGTGAAGTGGTGGGAGACGCTGAGCTGGGTCACGACGTCCACGGTGTCGAGCCCGACGTGCCGCTCCCCCACGTGGAAGGGGACGGCGTACTGCCCGGGCGGCAGGCGGCGCAGCTGCGGCACGAAGACCTCGATGACGAAAGCGCCTGCGGGAGCGAGCTGTTCGGCGGCGGTGCGGAAGCACTCGACCTGCGAGTCCTGGGTGAGCAGGTTCGTGATCGTGTTGTAGACGAGGTAGACGAGCCGGTAGCCGCTGCCGACCCGCGTCGTCGCCATGTCGCCGATCGTGACGGGCAGGCGGTCGCCGCCGGGCTTGCGCCGCAGCTCGGCGACCATGGCCTCGGAGAAGTCGATCCCGTGCACCTCCACGCCGCGCTGCTGCAGCGGCAGGGCCACGCGTCCGGTGCCCACGGCGAGCTCGAGGGCCGGTCCGTCACCGGCGAGCTCGTGCAGCACGTCGACCGTGGGCCCGAGCACCGTCGGGTCGAACATGTACGCCGACCCCTCGTCGTACGTGGGTGCCACACGCTCGTCGAACGGGCTGGGGGTGAGGTCGTGCATCGGGTATGCCGTCACGCCCCCACCCTGCCCAGCCGCCGGCTTCGCCGTCGACCGACTTTTCGTACGCGCCCACCCGACCCCGAGTCCCCAGTTCCCCACGCCCCACCCCGTCCGAAACTGAGCACTCGACCAACGAGTGCCCAGATCCCCACACCCCACCCGTCCGAAACTGAGCACTCGACCAACG
>JABFXB010000297.1 GCA_013361975.1 Dermatophilaceae bacterium | reverse complement strand
GCGACGCGCGCCGAGCAGGTGCGCTCCGACCTGCCTCACGCCGAGGTCGTGCCCGACCTCGAGACGCTCCTCGGGGTGGAGCGCCTCGATCTCGTCGTGCTCGCCTCGCCGAGCGGGGTGCACGCAGAACAGTCCGAGCGCGTCATCGAGGCGGGGCTGCCGCTCGTCGTCGACAAGCCGCTCGCGGTCGACGCGAGCAGCGCCCTCGACGTCGTCGACCAGGCGGCGCACCACGGCGTCCCGCTCACCGTCTTCAACAACCGGCGCTTCGACCCCGAGCTCGCCGCCCTGCGCCGCGTGCGGGACGAGGAACTCGTCGGCGAGATCTGGCGGGCCGAATACCGTTGGGACCGTTGGCGCCCCGTGCCCAAGCAGCGGTGGCGTGAGACCGTCGGACCCGCCGAGGGCGGCGGGCTGCTGCTCGACCTGCACAGCCACCTCATCGACCAGGCGGTGCTGCTCCACGGCGAGGTGGAGTCGGTCTACGCCGAGCTCGACGCTCGCACCGTGACGGCCGAGGACGACACCTTCCTCGCGTGCCACCACACGTCGGGCGTCGTCAGCCACGTCATGTCGAGCTCGGTGAACGGCGCGCCCGGTCCTCGGGCACGAGTCAACGGCTCGACCGGCGCCTACGTGATCGGCAAGCAGTTCGACGACGTCAGCGCCTTCACCGAGTTCGCCAACCAGGGCGACTCGGTCGGCTGGGTCGTGCGCGGCGACGAGCGCGAGCCCGGCCCGGTCGTGACCGACGCCGACCAGGCCGACTTCTACCGGGCGGTGGCGGCAGCCCTCGTCAGCACCGACCCGCAGGCGACCATGCCGGTCGACCCGCGCGACGCGGTGCACGTGCTCGCCGTCATCGACGCCGCCCGCATCAGCGCCCGCGACCGGCGTGTGGTCGACGTCGTCACCCCCGGCCAGACCCCCTGACCGACCCTGTGGACGACGCGCTCGCGGGGCACGCGGGCGCTGGTTGCATGAGCGGGTGAGCGACAGCACCCGCGAGCCGAGCCAGAACGCACCCGACGAGGTCCCCGACGTGCCGGGCCACCGTCTCGACGCGGTGATCGGCTCGGGCGGGTCAGCGGTGGTCTGGTCGGGGGTCGACCCCGCCGGCCGTCCGGTGGCCGTCAAGGTGCCGCACCGGGCCCGAGACGACGTCGACGCCCGGCAGGCGCTGGTCGAGCAGCAGGTGCTGACCGCGGTCCGGCACGACCACCTCGTGCGCCTGCGGTCGGTCGTCCCCCTGGACGACGGACGTGAGGCGCTGGTCTTCGACGTCGTGCGGGGAGCAGTCCTGCGCGACCTGGTCGCGAGCCGCGGGCACCTGCGCCCGGGCGAGGTGGTCACCGTGCTGACACCGGTCTGCGAGGCGGTCGCGCACCTGCACTCGGCCGGGGGGCTGCATGCCGACATCTCACCATCCAACGTCACCCTGACCCGGGCCGGCCGCCCCGTCCTGCTCGACCTCGGCGCGGCTCGCGTGGCGGGGCGCGATCCGGGAACGACCCACGGCACGCCCGGCTTCGTCGCACCCGAGGTGCTTCTCGGCGACGCACCGGGCGAGGCGGCCGACGTCTACGCGCTGGGGGCGGTCGCGTGGTTCTGCCTGACGGGCAACGGGGCACCCGACACCTTGCTGCGGCTCGACCTCGAGACGATCGCGAGCCACGTGGGTCCCGAGCTGGCCGAGGTCATCGCGCAGGCCATCGACCCCGAGCCCGCCCGCCGACCCGGGGCCGACGAGCTCGCCCGCCGCTTCTACGAGGCGTCGCCCGCAGAGCCCGTCGAGGTGGTGGTGGGTGCCGACCAGGCGTCCGCCCTGACCCACCGGCTGCGCGCCGAAGCGGGCCGGGAGGTGCCGCCCAAGCCCTCGTCGACCGGGCACCGCTGGCGCAACCGGGCCGTCGCCGCGGCTCTCGTGGCCGTGCCGGTGCTCGGTGTCGCCGGGTGGGCCCTCGCTGCCCGGCAGGCGGAGCCTGTCGTGCCATCCGGCACCCAGGCGTCCGCGCCGCCGGTGGCAGGGCCCTCGCCCTCGCCTTCACAGACCCGCGCAGCGCGTCCGCCGATGCCGACCGTCGCCGGCACCACCGCGGCTCGGCCACGTCCGGCCGTGCCGCATGGCACCGGGAACGTGGTCGCCGTCTCGTCGGCCGCGGACCGGGTCGTCCTCGACCCCGACAGCGCTGCGCAGCGACCCGAGGACCTGCTGCAGGCGCTCAGCGACCGACGTGCACGCGTGCTCATGGACGGTGACCCGACCGCACTGACCGCGGTGCACGCGCCCGGCTCTGCGAGCGCCGCGAGCGATGCCACGCTCATGGGGCGGATGCGCGGCGCGGGGGTGCGGTGGGAGGGGCTCCGGCTCGAGGTCGCCGAGGCGGTCCACGTCTCGGGTGACGCCGCCCACGCGGTGCTGCGCGCCCGGGTGGACTGGACGGCATACGTC
>JABFXB010000116.1 GCA_013361975.1 Dermatophilaceae bacterium | reverse complement strand
ACATGTTGCGCACCTCGTCCTCGCCGTCGACGGGGACGAAAGGTAGAACGAGGTCCACGTCGCCGCGCTCCAGTGCGGTACGCGCAGCGGTGACGACGGGTCCGTCCAGTGAGTCGCAGTGCGGGGGCATGATCGCTCCCCTCTCTCAGGGATGGCCGATGGCTCCACGCTAGGGACGTCGAAGGGCTGTCGGAAGGGTCGAAGGTCACGCGCAGAGACGAGGTCCTCTCATCGCCTCAGGTTGTCGTCTCAGCGCGCTCCTCAGTGCCGGGTCCCCGGTCGCCGAGAGTTCTCGGAAACGGTCGGGCCGAAGGTCCTGGCTCCACTCGGTACCGACGTCGGAAGGCGTGGTGTGCGCATCGGCCGCAGCGCCGTGCCGTCGGGTCGACTCAGTCCGACGTCAGGTCGAGGACGGCCACGCCCGTGACCCGTCCCTGCCACAGATCCTCCAGCGCCGTGTCGGCCTGCTCGAAGCGGTATGCCGTGACGTGCGGTCGCACCGACAACGTGGCGGCGAGGCGCAGCAGCTCCTCACCGTCGGCCCTGGTGTTGGCGGTCACGGACGTCAGACGCTTCTCGAGGAAGAGGTGCCTGGCGTAGTCGAGGGCCGGGACCTCGCTCATGTGGATGCCGGCGAGCGTCAGACTGCCTCCACGGTCCAGGGCCGCCAGGGCGAGCGGCACCAGCTCTCCGGCAGGAGCGAAGACGATGGCCGCGTCGAGGGGAACGGGGGGCTCGTCGTGGGGGCCTGCGGCGGACGCCGCTCCCAACGCGAGCGCCAGCCGCCGCGCCTCCTCGCCCCGGGTCAGGACGTGCACCTCCGCCCCTTGCGCGATCGCGATCTGCGCCGTGATGTGGGCGCTGGCCCCGAAGCCGTAGAGGCCGAGCCGGCCGCCCGGGGGGAGCTGGGCCCGACGCAGCGAGCGGTAGCCGATGATGCCGGCGCACAGCAGTGGTGCCGCCTGCCGACCGGGCAGGGTCGGCGGCAGGGCGTAGGCGTATGCCGCCGGCGCCGTCGTGTACTCGGCGTAGCCGCCGTCGTCGTCCCAGCCCGTGAAGCGCGCCGACGGACACAGGTTCTCGCGCCCCGCCCGGCACCAGCGGCACTCACCACAGGTGCCGCGCAGCCACGCCACGCCGATGCGGTCACCCACGTCGAAGCGACTCGTCCCGGGGCCCACCTTGACGACGTGACCGACGATCTCGTGGCCGGGGACCACCGACGGGCGGTGTACCGGCAGGTCGCCGTCCGCGACGTGCAGGTCCGTGCGACAGACGCCGCAGACGTCGACCTTGACGAGGACCTCACCACGGCCTGCCGCGGGCATCGGCCGTTCGCCGAGCCGCAACCGTCCCGGGGCTCCGGTCACCTCCCACGCCTGCATCCGAGAGGGCAGGTGCTGCTCCAACGCTCCTCACCACCGTCCGCGCGCTTCTCGACCCGAAGCCTACGCGTGCGACCGCCACCGAACCGCCACCGACGGGGCTGCCCTGCACGGTCCATCTGTCGCGGTCGTGCGGACTGCCTTGCACGACACGGGCCAGTTCGGCGTGCGCGACGAGCCGGGCGTCGGACAGCGTGCCGGCGACCGACGGCTGGCGGGGACTCAACTGCGAGTGCCCCACCCTCGAGCTAGTGGTGGCGCGTCGCCGACCGCAGGGTGGTGCGACGCCGGCGCAGGGTCGCGATGACCGCTTCCTGGCGCCGGAGCAGCAGGCGCCGCTCCGGGTTCGGCACAAGCTGCCCCCGGAAGGCGACGAGGGTGGGCAGGTGCCTCATCCGGTCCTCGATGGAGCGGCCGCAGTCCCTCTCGTTCGACGGGTCTTCGACGGCCCTCGTGCTCGTGAACCTACGACGCGGGGCCACCCTGGACCAGGGACCTTGGTCCCGCTTCATCCGGGGTCGGCCCGCAGCGGCGCAGGATCCTCGACCGACGGCTGAGACGGGGCCGCCCTCACCGGGCGGCGTCGCGCCTGGCGCCGGCCATCCTGGCGCGGGCCTCGGCCCGGGTGGCCGGGGGAGGGGGCCCGCTCGCCGCCCGCACCAGGTCGTCGGCCGTCGGACGGTGCTCGTGGTCGTGGCCGTACGAACCGTCCGCGCCCGCCGCCTCGCGCTCACCGATGACACCGCCGTCGCCCGTTCCAGGAGCGGGCGTGGCCTCCGTGGCCGCACCGACCGTCAGGGCGGCGATCGCGGTGGTCACCGGGACTGCGAGGACGAGCCCGACCGCGCTCGCCAGGGTGCGGACGATCTCCTCCGACATCGACTCCGTCTGGAGCAGGTCCAGGACGGGGCGCTCGTAGAGGAAGAGGAGCAGCAGCACGGGAAGGGCGGCGCCGGCATACGCGAAGACGATGGTGTAGATCGTCGAGGCGATGTGGTCCCGGCCGATGCGCATGCCTGAGCGGAAGAGCTCGCGACGGCCGAGCGACGGAGCGGCGGCACGCAGCTCC
>JABFXB010000247.1 GCA_013361975.1 Dermatophilaceae bacterium | reverse complement strand
CTCGTCGAGGTGCTCGTCGAGGTGCTCGTCGAGGTGCTCGTCGTGGTCGCCGAAGATGGAGGTCTCGAGATGGTCCTTCATCGACGACGTTCCTTCTTCCGTTTGCCCCCTGGCGAGACGGTCTCCCCTGCTGGTCTTCCCGATCGTGCCTCGGTGTCCAGCGCGGACTGGAGGATGAGCACGGCTGCGGCCTGGTCGACGACCGCACGCTGCCCACGACCCGGAACACCGCTGTCGCGAAGTCTGCGGTGCGCGTCGACGGTCGTCAAGCGTTCATCGACCATACGCACATCCGCCGTACCCAGTCGAGTCGCCAGCCGACCCGCATAGGACCGCGCGACCCGGGCGGCCTCGCCCTCCTCGCCCGACAGGAGACGGGGAAGGCCGACGACGACTTCGATGGCCCCGAGCTCCTCGACGAGCGCCACGAGGGCGTCGACGTCGGTGTCGCCCTCCGCGTCACGGGGCAGCGTGCGCACCGGGTGCGCGAACATCGCCGACGGGTCGCTGGCAGCCACGCCCACGCGGGCGTTGCCCACGTCGACGCCGATGCGCACCCCGGGACGAGGATGCCCGCCCGGCGAGGTCACGCGCCCCGCTGGCGCAGCTGGTCCTCGACCGCGCCGAGCGCCGACGACACCTTGGCCGGGTCGGTGCCGCCGCCCTGGGCCAGGTCGTCCTTGCCGCCACCGCCGCCACCGAGCGTCTGCGCGGCGACCTTGACGAAGGCGCCGGCCTTGAGGCCGGCCTCGCGGGCACGCTCGTTCGTCGCGACGATGACGACGGGTCGGTCGTTGCTGACCGCGGCCATCGACACGAGCACCGGACGGTCGTTGCCGAGCCGACCGCGTACGTCGGTGACGAGCTTGCGCAGGTCGTCGCCCGTCACGCCGTCGCCGGCGTCGTGGCTCACGAAGGTGACGCCGCCGATGTCGCGGGCCGAGGAGACGAGCCCGCTCGCCGCCCCGAGCACCTGGCTCTGGCGGACCGCCGCGATCTCCTTCTCGGCGTCACGCAGCCGCCCGATGATCGAGGCGACGCGGTCGGCGAGCTCGTCGCGCCGCACGCCGAGGGTGTCGGTGAGCTGGCTGACGATCGTGGCCTCGCGGGCGAGGTGGGTGTACGCGTCGGCGCCGACCAGCGCCTCGACGCGTCGCACGCCCGAGCCGATGGAGCTCTCGCCGAGCAGCTTGACGACGCCGATCTGCCCCACGCGCGGCGTGTGAGTGCCGACGCACAGCTCGCGCGACCACTCGCCGATGGAGACGACGCGCACGCGCTCGCCGTACTTCTCGCCGAAGAGCGCCATCGCGCCGAGCTTCTTCGCGGCGTCGAGGTCCATGATGTCGGCGGTCACCGGCAGGTCGTCGAGCAGCACCGCGTTGATGCGCCCCTCGATCTCACCCATCGCCGCGGCAGGCACCGCCTGCAGCGACTTGAAGTCGAAACGGAGCCGGCCGGGCGAGTTCTCCGAACCCGCCTGGGTGGCCGTGTCACCGAGCTCGTCCCGCAGCGCCTGGTGCACCATGTGGGTCGCCGTGTGGGCGCGGGAGATGGACCGGCGACGGATGACGTCGACCTCCGCCTCGGCGTCCTCGCCGACGCCAACCTCACCCTCGAGCACCTTCGCGCGGTGCACGACCAGGCCGGTGATCGGGCGCTGGACGTCGGTCACCTCGATGAGCGCGCCGTTCGCCAGTCGGATGCGGCCGTGGTCGGCCTGCTGGCCACCGGACTCGGCGTAGAGGGGCGTGCGGTCCAGCACGACCTCGACGTCGTCACCCTGGCCCACACGGTCGACGAGCGCGCCGTCGCGGATCAGGCCGCGCACGCGGGTGTCGGTGAGGGTCTGGTCGTAGCCGGTGAACTCGACCTGACGCCCGAGCGCGTCGGAGAGCTGACGGTAGACGCTGGTGTCGCCGTGCGCCGACTTCTTGGCGCGGGCATCGGCCTTCGCGCGGTCACGCTGCTCGCCCATCAGGCGTCGGAAGCCGGCCTCGTCGACCTGCAGACCCTGCTCGGCCGCCATCTCCAGCGTGAGGTCGATGGGGAAGCCGTAGGTGTCGTGCAGCGCGAACGCCTCGGAGCCGCCCAGGACGGTGGAGCCCGAGGACTTGGCCCGCGCGACCGCGGTGTCGAGGATGGTCGTGCCCGAGCTGAGCGTGCGGCGGAACGCGTCCTCCTCGGCGTACGCGATCTGGCTGATGCGCTGGAAGTCGGTCTCGAGCTCGGGGTAGGAGGCCTTCATCCGCTCCATGCTCACCGGCAGCAGCTGCTCGAGCGTCGGCGCGTCGACGCCGAGCAGGCGCATCGAGCGCACCGCGCGGCGCAGCAGCCGGCGCAGCACGTAGCCGCGGCCCTCGTTGCCGGGCGTCACGCCGTCGCCGATGAGCATGAGCGAGCTGCGCACGTGGTCGGCCACGACCCGGAACCGCACGTCGTCGTCGTGGTCGGCG
>JABFXB010000137.1 GCA_013361975.1 Dermatophilaceae bacterium | reverse complement strand
CTGATGCTGCGAGAGGGAGCCACTTCTTTTTCGCGCCAATGAGGGGAGGCCTTCATGGGCAAGGTGGTGACGATGCCGGCGCGCAAGCGGAAGCTCGACACGTCGACCCCGTGGGGCGCGCTGGGGTTCGACTCGGAGCGGGACATGCTCATCGACGACCTGCGCGACCTGAACGGGCGGATCAAGTCGCCCTCGACGACCGCAACGGCCGTTGCGGCGCTGAGCAAGCGCAAGCACGAGGTGCTCGAGCAGATCAAGGCGCTCGACTCCGCGGACGACCCCGAGTCGATCCTCGACAGCTCTGATGACGAAGCCTGGGACGGCTCCTAGCGTCGTCCCCGGCGCTCGCTACGCGGTGCCGCCGGCCGCCATCGCGTCGACGGCGTGGCCTCGGGTCGAGAAGACGTGCGCGAACATCGGGTGGCGGTTCGACCCGTGGCAGCGGGCGACGGGCCGGCTGATCCTGTCGAAGCGGGCGGGCGGCGGATGGGCCTCCGACCTGTCGATCCTGTCCATCCCCCGGCAGGTCGGGAAGTCCTACCTGCTCGGCTGCATCATCTTCGCCCTGTGCCTGCTCACTCCGAAGCTTCGAGTCATCTGGACGTCGCACCACACGGCGACGACCGAGGAGATGTACGAGGCCATGCGCGAGCTGGCCGCGCACAAGAGGGTCGCCCCGCACGTCCTGAAGTGCAGCGCGCTCCAGGGCTCGCGCTGGCGGATCATCTTCCGCAACGGCTCGCGCATCGACTTCGGCGCCCGCGAGCGGGGCTTCGGCCGTGGCAAGGCCAAGGTGGGCGTGCTGGTGCTCGACGAGTTCCAGCACATCTCCATGCGCGCCCTGTCGAACCTCACGCCGACGACGAACACGGCCGAGAACCCGCTGATCCTGTGCGCCGGCACGCCACCGTCGGAGCACGACAACGGCGAGGCGTTCACCATGCGCCGCAAGGCCGCCATCGACGGCATCTCGACAGACACGCTCTACGTCGAGTTCTCGGCCGACGAGGACGCGGACCTCGATGACCGCAAGCAGTGGGCGAAGGCAAACCCGTCGTTCCCCGCCCGGACCCCTGAGCGGGCGTTCCTGCTGAACCGCAAGATCCTCGACGACGACAACTTCCGCCGAGAGTTCCTCGGCATCTGGGACATGGACAACGTCGGGTGGGTCGTCTTCTCCTCTAGCGCGTGGGGCTCGGCGTCCCGGCCGCCCAGGAAGCTCGGCGGGCTGCCGTCACTGGCCGTCGCGGCGTCCCCGGACCTCGCGTGGGCCTCGATCGGCGCGGCCCGGCTGCGACACGGCAACGTGTGGGGCAAGGTGCTCGCGCACGGCCCCGGCGTGGACTGGCTCGTGAGGGAGTGCCTGAAGGTCCAGACCCGGTTCGGCACGCCGGTCATCCTCGACAAGGGCGGCCCGTGCTCGTCGCTGATCCAGCCGCTCGAGGACGCGGGCGTGAACCTGTCCCTGATCGGCGGCCCGGACCTGTGCGACGCCGCCGCGTGGCTGTACCGGGCGGTCGAGCAGGAGTCGACGTTCCGTGACGCCTCCTCACCGCAGCTGGCGGCCGTGCTGACGGAGGCGGCCCGCTCGGTGGTGTGGCGCAAGGTCGGCGACCGCCGCGCGTTCGGGCGCGACTCGGCCGACATCACGGCGCTGGAGGCGGTCTCGATGGCCGGCGCGGACGCGCTCGCGAACGACTACGACGTCATGGACTCGGTCCAGTGAACGGAGGCGGCATGCTCTCGCTCGTCACGACCGTCATGGAGGTGCTGGCGGTGCTGCTGCTCGTCGCCGGCGCGGCCGTGCAGGTCGGCTCGGTCGCGGGTCCCGGTGCGGGTCTCGCGGTCGGCGGGCTGGGGCTGGTGGCAGGCTCGGCGCTGCTGACGTGGGCGGGCAGGGCCCGCGAGTGAGCGTCTTCTTCCGCAGCGAGCAGCGGTCCTCGGACCCGTGGTTCCCGTGGCAGGGCACCGGCTCGAACGCTCACGTGTCGGAGTCGCAGGCGACGCATCTGGCGCCCGTGTTCGCGGCGCTGCGGCACATCGTGGACTTCGGCTCGACGCTGCCGATCGACGCCTACCGCGCCGACGGCGGCAAGCGCACCCCGATCCCGCCGCCGCCGCTGGTGATCCGGCAGAACCTGCTCGGCATGCCGGGCTTCGGGACGTGGATCGGTCAGGGCCTCTACGGGCTCGCGGCGCACGGGAACGCCGTGGCGTGGGTGCTGGACGCCGACATCAACGGCGTGACGGACGCCCGGTGGCTCGGGCGGGGTGACTGGTCGTTCAGTGACCACACCGGCAAGTGGTCCGTCTACGGCCAGGAGGTCCCGTCCTCGCGCATCCTGCACGTCCCGTGGATCGTGCCGCCGGGGGCGACGCTCGGGCTGTCCCCGATCGAGCACTTCGCGTCGATCGGGAAGGCGGGCCTGTCGGCGCAGGACTACGCCGACGTGCGCCGCG
>JABFXB010000019.1 GCA_013361975.1 Dermatophilaceae bacterium | reverse complement strand
GTCTACGTCATCAACCGCGGCTACGAGGACCTCGCCGAGCGGCTCAACGCGCTCGGAGCCACCATCGAGGTCTTCCGCGACATCTGATCTTCACGGTGCGGGTCAGGGCCGAGACCGGCTCCGACCTGCACAGATACTCCGGTCCGGAGTGGCCAGTATCCGGTTTTCGCACCACTTTCGCACGCAGGTCGGTCCTGGGTGGGCCGGGCGGCCTGTCCTGCACGGTCCTCGAGGGGTGACGACGATCTCGACGGTCTCGCCGGCCGCTCGACCCGCGCGAGGAGCGCGAGGAGCGCGAGCGGACGGAGCGTCCTGCCGCGCGGCTCCTGCCCAGCTGGTCCGGCGCCAGAGGTTCCGGCGCTGCAGGGACGCGTCCAGGTGGGCCCTCCCGTGCGACGGCGTACGCCGGCTCGAGGATCGTGCGCGCGAACTCGTCGCCCGGGTCGGGGTCGGGGTCGGGGGTGGCCTGGCTGCCCCGGACGGACGACGACGTGGCTGGCGGGCCTGGACGCGACCCGTTGCCAGACTCCAGGGGATTCGGCCCGCGCCACCCGCGGCTCCTCGTCGGGGGCGCCCGGGGCGGCGGCTCGGTCCTCAACGCTGCGGGCAGCAGGTAGCCGGCCTCCTCGCGCCGTCCGCGGGCCACTGCGCGGCCACCTGGCGCGCCGTCAGGGTCGTCGGCCTACTCCCCCAGCCGGACGACCGGGACGAAGGCTGCGAGATCGCTCGGGTTGCGATGTCGGTCGTACTCGCGCAGCAGACGGATGTAGTCAGCCTTGTCCAGGTCCCAGTCGTACTCCCACACCGGCTCCTCCGTCAGCGCGAGGTGGGCCTGCTGGGCGGCAGCGAACACCAGGTCAGCCAGCAGCCGGGTGGTGCGGCCGTTGCCGTCGGTGAACGGGTGGATACGCACCAGCTCTGCATGCGCGGCGATCCCGAGCTGGCGTCCGGTCCAGTCCGAGGTGTGCTCCCAGCGGTAGCGCAGCGACTCGAGTGACGCACGGATGTCGACGGCGACCATGGGGGGCGGCACGCCGATGTTCAGCTCGACGGCGCGGTAGGTCCCCGCCCACGCCCAGATGCGCTCGAAGAGCCGGTGGTGCAAAGCACGGAGGAAGTGGTCGGTGAGCAGCTCGGCCACCTCGAGAGCCCCTCGGACGGTATACGTGTCGTCGAGGCGGTAGTTTCCTGACTCCGTCACGGCGTCGACGCCCACGAGGATCACGGTGAGCAGCTCGACGGCGGCGGCCTCCTGCTCCGCCTGTTCGAGGTCGTAGACGGCAGCCTTGAGCACCGGTTCGCCGAGCACCTCACGCACCTCAGGAAGCAACCACTGAAGCTCGTCTCCGGGAACCGGTGTCTCGCCGTACCCGGGAGGAAGCGACATCAGCCGCGTGGTGACCGAGCTGCCAGGAACTGGGAGACGCGTTCGGAACGCTGGAAGCCCGCGGGAACAGAACGCCGCTCGAGCGCTGCCGACGACTTGGTGGACCGTGATGCTGCGCGCTTCACGGCCTCCTTGGAAACGACTCGCTTGGTCACGCGGCACCTCCTTCCAGTTCGCCTCTGGTGACAATCGTAACGGCTGAACGGCTTCCCACCAGGATTCGGCGCCGGGCGGCTGAACGACACTGTCGATGCCGCCCCGACCGGGCCATCCGGGCCGGCCAGTCGGTGTGACGTCTGCCCCGAGTTCTCTGGCCAGCTCATCGACGCCCCCCCCGGACGCAGCCCCTGTCGGTGGCGATCTCGGCAGGGACGACCGACGACCTTCCGCCGGCGGAGGCCCGGGGCTCCGAGCCGATCACCGGCCACCCGGCGCGTCGTTTCAAACCTTCACACCTGGTGTGTAGAGCACTACACTTTGAGGATGCGCGAACCGATCGCCGCACACGCTCGAAGCCCCGGCAAGGGCCCCGCTAGGCGCGCACCCGCGACAGCCACCGCATGAGATTGGCGTTGCCGGCGAGTGTGACCCACGTCACACGGATGTGCCTCGGCACCTGACTGCGCTCATCCCGCCGGTCCGGACGGACGTAGTCATGACATCAACCCATGACACCGTCCAGCCCGACATCGCCGACCCGATCTACACGATCGAGCATGTCGCCCGACTCCTGCACGTGAGCGTCGACCGCGCCCGCGAGTACACCTACCAGGATGCCTTCCCGGCACCGTTCATCCTCGGGGCACGCCACCTCTGGGACCGTCAGGAAATCCTCGACTGGGTCCGCAGCCTGCCTCGTCGGACCCGCACCCAGCAGGGCGAGGCGTCTTCGACGCCAGCCAACGGCCATCACACCGAAGGCGACACCGTGACCGGCACCGGCACCGGCACCGGCACCGGGACCGGCACGACGGCCGTGCCGGCGACGCCTTCGGCCGATGTCGAGAGCATGCCGCTGCCCCGCCCCATCAAGGACTACTCGCCCCGCGCCGGAAGGAGCGTGTCGCGATGACCGCCCGGACCACGACCACCTTGGTCAGGAACGACCCGGTCGCATACGTCGGACGCGTGAGCGTCCTCGCGCCCGCAGGCTCCGACCCCTACTACCGACTCACCTGGCGCAAGCCGGACGGCAGGCGCGGTGGCACGAGCGGCGGCCGGACGCTTGACGGCGCGATGAGCAAAGCTGCTCCGATCGACGCGAGCCTTGCCCGCGCCATGGGTCCGCGCGGGCTCACGCCCCTGCGAGACCTCGTCACGGAGTACATCAACGCCGACGACCAGAACCAGCGCGAAGAAGGCGCCCCGTGGAGCGGCAACCACCTCACCCAGGTGCAACGACGTCTCAACCGGATGATCCGGGGCCGCGAACACGTGCAGGCGATGCAGCTGGACCGCGACCTTGCTGACATCCTGCGCTCCCAGGGCGGCACCCGAAACAGCGTCGACCACAACACGTCCGCGCTACGAGGCCTGCTGATCTGGGGTCACCGTCACAAGTACTTCACTGCAGAGCAGGCCGAGATGCTGCCCCCCGGAGCAGTCCGTGTCGTTCCCGCCCTGAAAGGTACCGCCGCTCCCAAGCGCGCCAGCCGCGCCCGCGATGTCAGCGAGAACCCGAACTTCATCCGGGACGAGGACGCTCCGAGCATCGCCCGCGTCGTGGCGCTGGCGACGGAGTTCGACAAGATCTTCCCGGCGTGGGGACGTCTCGCGGTCGAGCTGGCGTGCGACGCCGGGCCCCGATGGGGCGAGCTCTTCCAGCTGACCGCCGACGACGTCACCTTCGTCAAGCGAGGAGCAGTGATCGCGATCAACTGGCAGATCGACGCCTCCGCCAGCGTCCGCGAGGGCGACAACCGGCGCAAGCTCCCCAAGGGTGAGAAGACCCGCCGCACCGTCGCGCACAAGCGCTCCATCACCGGCTACAAGCTCCTGAAGGAGCTTCGCGCGCGATGCGAGCAAGCCCGGGTCGAACAGGCCGCCGGGACCAACCCGGAGGCTCTGCTCTTCCCGGCGCCGCGGGGCGGGATGTTCCACCACAGCCCGTTCCATGAGCAGTACTTCACGCCGGCGGCGCTCGCAGCCGGGTGGCCCACGCAGACGTGGGTCGAGACGTGCGACGAGTGGAACAGCGACACCCGCCGCTACGAGAGGGTCTCGCGGGAGTGCGTGCAGTTCGACCTCGTGTGGCACTCCATGAGGCATCGTTTCGCCCGGACCTGCGTCGACGTGCATAACCTGCAGCCGGGCCAGCTCACGGCGGTGGGCGGCTGGGAGGACACGAACGTCGTCAACGAGCGCTACTACCGCAGCGGGCGCGAGCACCTCGAGTCGGTCATCGCTGCCCTGTGACGCCGCGAGCGACACCTCCGGACGGGTCCGCCGCCGAGGGTCGCCACCCGCTGGACCACGCATCCGGCGCGCCCCTCGGCGCGCCGGATGCTCTCGTGCGCCGCCAAGGTCGCCCGGCTCACGGCGTCGCGGTGAGGCGCTGCCGACGGCTGATGGCCGACGGGCAGTTGGAGCCGGCACTGAAGCGATCACGGCCATCGGCGGCGCAACAACGGCACCTTGGTGTCACAGTGACACTATGGGTGAGCTGTCGGGTGGCGGGAGGCGCGGCAGTGCCCGCGGATGCGATCGTCCCGCGCATGCTGACTCCCGCGAGGCTCGTGCGGCAGACGCGCCCGCCGGCGAGCCGCGTCACCGGCCAGCGGTTCTCGCGACCCACCGTGAGCGACTCCGTGAGTTCGTCCAGATGGAGGCTGCGCACCTCGCGTCGAGCGGCGACCCCCTGACCGTGACACGACAGGTGGGTGACTTCTTCGCCGTTCTGCTCGGCGAGCTCGAGCGGGTCGCCGACGTTCGCCTCCGGGCCCTGAGCACCCTGCGCGACGAAGGCTGGTCGTACGACCGGATTGCCCGGGCCAGCGGCCTGTCCAAGGCGCGAGTGGCTCAGCTCGTGAGAGACGCCGGGGCTGCCCTCCCGTGCGGCCCGGACCTGGTCCGCCCGCGTCCGCCCGGGTCACCCGGGTCGTCCGCGTCACCCGGGAACCCGTAACCGCAGTGGGGGCCTACGGCTCGTGCGCTGTCGGCAGGCACGAATGCCGGTGCCGGGTGACGGCGCTGTGCGTCGGCCCAAGAGTCAGCCGTTCTTCGCACGTTGGCGCCGCCCCCGGACGCCGCGACGCGGTTGGTCAGACCTGCGGCGTCTCAGGTGAGATCTTCCGCCCCTGCCGGCGCTGTGGTGTGTCAGCGCCGATGTCCGGCAAGCTGTGCGTTGGCCGCCTGGACCCGGCCGCCCCGGGGTGGGGTCTCCGCGGCTCTGGCGACGTCAGTGCCTGGGGGCGATCCGCACCCACGTCACGGTGAGGTCGACGGCGGGGTCGGGCGTGGCGGGCGACGTGCGGTTCGACCATTCGGCAAGCCGATCTGCCAGCTCGGGGCAGCGGTACACGTGCACGTCGTCTCTCGCCTGCGGTGTGAGCTCGCGGGTCACGTCCTGCTCGTGGTTCTCTCGTGTTCGTCCCTGCCGTGTGGGTGTGCTCTGCGGTGTGGTCATGCAGGAGACCGTGCAGACCGGCGACGACCTGTCATGAGGGTTCAGCCGCTGGGGCCTCTGCCCCGTCCTCGGTGTCCGGTCAGCGACATCCCTTCGGCCGACTCCGGGAGAACCCGCTGGACGGCTGGACGCCCTAGCGGCGACGTCGCAGTGTCGTTGTCTCGCAGCGGGACCCGCACCATCGAGCGGCACCGTCGCGGCCGCCGGCAGGGACGCAGGGGGTCCCCTGCCCCTGCCGGCGGCCGAGGGTCAGTTCGCGGCCCGGGTGACGAGGCCGTGGTGGCGCGACGTGCCGTCTCGCAGAGTCACGGGGTTCGCAAGGGCTCGGGCTCGTCACGCACCACCCAGGCGTCTCTGGTGTCCGGCCGACGTTCGATGAGGCCGTAGGCCTGCATCCGGTGGAGGATGTGCAGCAGCATGTGCGGCCGGCAGGCGGTCTTCACATCGGCCAGGGTGAGCTCCGCCCCGGGCCGCCAGATGGGCAGGTCCATGATCTCCCGAGCCTGCGGCGTGGGCGTGTACGGGTGCCGGTCGAGCTCGTAGCGCAGTTCCATCTCGCACGCCTGCCGGGACATCGTCAGGACCTGCACGTACTCCGCTGGGAGCCGGACGTCGTCCGGCATGCCGTACTGGTTCGCGTCGGGCATCCGTCCGCATGCGCACACGAGGCCGCGGGGCACCTCGGGGACGAGGACCACGGAGCGGATCTGCCGGCCGCACTGGCACTGAAGAGGTCTGAAGTGCGGCACGAGCCGGGCGCGTTCACCGAGCGCGTCTGGACATGGGAGGTGCGACACGGTCAGGCTCGGCGCCTTCTCCGTGCGGCGGTCCCCTCGCCCCGGTGGGATGGTCTGCGCCAGCGTCGTCCATGAGGCCGGGTCGCGCACCGGTGCGAGCCGTCGGAGCTCGGTCAGGCAGAGGTCGCCCTCGTCGGGGCATGCGTGCAGCAGGAACTGGCGTTTCACGCTGTACCTGATGTAGCGCCGGTCGATCAGGTCCGGCGAACGGTACGTGCGGGTGAGCCAATCGACGAGGGGCTTCTCGCGCCACTGCGGGCCGACCCACTCGGGAAACGGGTGGCCAGTCAGCCCGTTCAGCACGACCCACGGGGTCTCGGCGAGCAGGCTGCCGCGCAGCGAGTACAGCGCGGCCCCGCCGAGGAGCCCGGCCTCCTGGATCAGCTCGACCGGAACGGCGTTGCGCGAGCGGTCCGACACGCGCGTGCTCGTGCTGCGGGCTCGACCCCCGACCGGCCACCGGACGGGACCGATCTCGACGACGGCTCCCTCGGGGGTGGGCAGGCGCAGGCTGGCCTCCGCCTCCCATCCGCCACCTGGGCTCTCACGCAGGATGAAGTGGGGCATGACCGTCCTGAGCGCCTGGAACTGCTCCTGGGTCACGAGCTCGCTGCTGTTCAGCTGTTGGAACGCGAGCTCGAGGGTGCGCAGCAGGGTCGGGACCTGCGCGGGAACCTCGCTCGGCGCCTCGGCGTGCGCTTCGAGCGACGCGAGCTGCTGCTGCACGTGCTCGGCGTCCTCACGCGCCTGGTTCTCCTGATCCCGGTACTCGGCCAGCTGCCCCTCATTCATGGCGGACATGACCATGTGGACGGCCACCTTGATGCGGCGTTCGGCGTCGGCGAGCTGGAGCCGGAGCAGCTCGGCCCGATGGTGGGCCGGTGTGGAGTAGAGGCTCGTCCCAGCCGGGTTGGCCTCGACGGTGCCCTGCAGGATGCTGAGGGGCACGCCCGAGCGGCACGCGCTGATGAGCGCCTGCAGCATGCCCGTCATGAGCGACTTCTTCGTGAACGAGGCGACCTTGGTGCCGGAGTGGACCGTGGGCAGCGGGGCATCTTCATTCTCCCCGCCTGATCCACCTTCTGCGCCGCCGCCCGCGTGCACTCTTCGGCTCCGGACGGATGACGCCGGGAGGAGCACGGGCTCAAGGGCGGTCGGTGCGGCCAGCCGGCTGGCGGTCATCATCGCTCCTCGGCGCGGGACTGGCTGCGCAGGGACAGCGGCACGGCCGACCCGATGTGCGTGCTGCCTTGGGGCAGGGTGCCCGTCGGCCAACGGAGCACGTTGTAGTGATCGCCGTGGACGCGCATCTCGTAGCGGTAGGCGTCATCGCCCCAGCTGCGTCCGCCCAGGGCGGCGACGAGACGCTTGGCGTAGGCGCCGGCCCGGCGCCGCTTCGTCGCGACGTCCTTGCCGTGCAGGTGCGAGTTGCCGAACAGGTCCTCGTGCAGGTGCGGCGCCCCGCTGGCGGTACGGACGTGGACGGACAGCGGGCGGCGCGCTGAGCGCCCGGCCGCGACACTGGCATGGTTGAGCACGGCCTGCTCCTCCACCATGCGCAGGACCTCCTCGTCGGCCCAGCCCCCGTCGGGCAGGTCGAGCCGGTAGAGCAACTGCAGCTCGCCCGGGTCATCGGCAGAGGCGCGCATGACGGGAACGCCGGCGACTTCTTGGGCGTCATGGAACGGGTTCGTGGTCCGGTGGAGGAACTCGCCCCGGGTCCAGACCGGGGTCAGTGCGTAGAGGCGCCCGACGAGCACTTCGGGTCGGGAGAGCCCGTCCACGGAGACGCGCTGGCCGAAGCGCTTGATGACCTTCTTGCTCATCAGCCCGGCTTCGCCGAGGCGGCGGACGCGCTCGGCGGGCGGCAGCTCCATGGCGAGGATGTTCAGCATGTTGCGGATGAGCTCGCGCTGTTCCGGGTCGATGACGACCCGGCGCCCCTTGCCGAAGCGGTACCCGTAGGGGACGGCCTCCGCGCCGAAGGGCCATGCGTCTCGCCGCCACTGGGCGACGCGTCCGGCTGCGGTGCGCTGCACGATCCAGTCTCGTTCCATGGAGGCTGAGATCGCCATCATCATGAACATCATGAGGCCGAAGGGGCGGTTGGCGCCGTCGAACTTGAACTCGACCTGCTTGGTGACGATCCGGTCGACACGGTCGATGAGGGCGTCCTGGATCTTGGCCTGCTGGCTGGTCGAGCGGACGAGGCGGCCGATGTTTGCGACGTAGATCGTGTGGGGGCACAGACGTCGGATGGTGTCCGTCAGGATCGTCGTGAACTCGTTCTCGCGGGAGTCGCTCAGGCGGGTGGCGGACGCCATGGACCACAGGTGCCAGTAGCCGCCGAACTCGAACAGCAGGGCCTTGGTGGCCCCCTCTTGGATGCGCTCGATTTTGATGGTGACGACTCGGGCGCGTCCGTCCGGCTCGTGTGTCGTGACGTCGATGGTGTCCTTGGCGTACATCGGGCTGAGGCCGAGAGCGCGGACCGCGTCGATCTCGGGGATGTGGATCATCTGGTATGTCTGCTCGCGCATTCCGTCGAAGAAGACGACTTGGTGCTCGTCGGACTCGCGGACGACGACGAGGGCCGTTGCTCGGAATGCGAGGGGGCTGACCGGGCTAGCGAACGCGGCCTGGTGTGCGCGGTTGGCGGTTGTCGTTGTCATGGTTCTTCCTCGGTCGTGCCGGCCGGGCGGCCGGCTTCTGATGGGTCGACGGTGAAGCGAGGAGGGCCCAGGACCGGGCGACCAGCTGGCCGAAGGATCGGCTTGTGCTGACGGGGCGCACTGTTGCTCGAGGCGAGTCCTGCATCTCCCAAGTGTAGGTTTTTACCTACACTTAGCAAGGTGCTCTTTCCTACTCACTCGGGTGTGTGCATGTGATGAGCAACGCTCACCTCCTCATCCACCGAGGCGCACGGTGCGCGACATGTCGAGTCGCGCAAGGAGGCGTCCGGGCCGAACCGCCAACCGACCGAGCGATCAGCAGACACGAGCGGCCGTGCGCGTACGATCACCACCATGCCGCGCCGATCGGGCCCACCGGGGTCACCCAGCGACTGGCTGGCGGATGGGGAATGGCCCGACGGCGACTTCAAAGCGGACGCCCCCGAGGTGGTCGCATACGCCGTCCAGATCGCCCGGGCCCTCGATGAGGCGCTCGAGGGCCAGGTGCGCTCACACGTTGCACAGTCGGCCGGCATTGAGCGCAGCACGCTCTACGACATCCTGGCCGGCAACACATGGCCGGACATGGTGACGCTCGCCAAGCTCGAACAGGCACTCAGCGTCACCTTGTGGCCCAGCCAGCCGCCCACACTCCCCCGTTCACCACGCCCCAGCCGGCCCACCAGTTCCTGACGGGGCGCCGAGGACCTCGCCGTGGCGTCTCGCAGAGGCGATTGGCGCTCCCGACGAGCAGGTCTGATCCGAGTACGCGTAGGCTTCCCGGGCGCGTGAAGGGGCGTGCCACGCGTGCGTACCCGCACACCACCGTCTCTGCGACGATGTCGGCGCGCCGCGCACGGCCCGGGAGCCTAGCCCCCCGGGCCGGACAGCCGGCGGCGCAGCGCACGCATGAGCGGTGACCCTTCAAGCCAGGCCTGAGGCGTTAGATCTCGCAACGGCGTCGCCCCCGCAGACTCGGCCACGTTGTCTGTAGAGAGACGACCAAGCATCTCGTCGCCGATACGCTGCAGAAGGTCGCGGCGCACCGTCATCAGGTAGTAGTACTCGGCAAGAGACTCGAGCATGTCGATGACGCGCTCCACGTACAGGGCGCTCATGTCGGTCAGCATGTGCGGGGTCTGATTCCGGTCCACCCACCACTGATCCTGGTCGAAGACTCGAAGGTCGAGGATCCCCGCTTCGTGCTGCCTCCAGGCCGTGAAGGGCAGCTCTCCAGGCCACAGGTCGGCGTCCGAAGGCACCGGGCTGCGGACCGGATCGCCGACAGGCTGGTCCTCGACCGGGGTCGCCGTGAACGTTTGCCGCCCATCTCGGCCGGCACCGTCACGGTCCAGCGACCCGTTCCAGGCCCGCAGCTCCCGCCTCCCGCCGACCACCTTGGCGACATGGCGCAGCCTTCGACGGACGCGACGGCTGACGCCGAGCGCCCAGGCAGCGCCGAACGCCGATGCCGTCACGGCGAAGCGGGCATCCACCCGCGACCAGCCCAGCCCCGGAGGTGACCCTGAACCTCGCGAGCAGTCTCCGACCTTGCGGACACTCATGGTGTCTCAGGCGGTGATGTGAGCCGTCGTACCCGCAGGACTCGCGAGCTGTAGCGGATCGTCGAGATACCGTCGTCCCGGAGGAGGAGGATGAGCACCATCGGGTGCCCGACTCGCAGGTCGACCACGCTACGCAGCGGCACCCACGCCCCATCCCCGCGGAGCCCAGGCGCAGCCACCGGGGTGCGTCGCACCCTGCCGCCCGTCAGATCGAGCGTGTACTCGGAGCCCTCGGTCGTCACCTGCCACCACATGCCTTCAGCCTCGGGACCGCCGCCGGACACCTCGCCGGACACCTCCCCGGGGTGAGCGTGAACAGGCCCCCCTGGCCCACCTGTGCGGGATTCCGCGTCATCCATGTGCCACCCCTCCCGGGGCTCGGTCTCGAACCGAAGGACGGATTCGGTATCCGACCTGTCCGGCGTACACGTCAGCGGGACCGCGGGCGCGCCGTACCAGCCCACCTCCGTGAGTATAGACCTCTACACGCTGTGGCATGGGGGCATGCCTCCTCGCCCGCGCCGTGCAGGGGCTCGGCGTGGGTCCATCTCCCCGGAGCTGCAGTCGGCGATCCGGGCCGAGGCGGAGCGGCTCGCGGCCATGCCGGACCCGGTGCTCACGACGAAGGCGGTCGGTGACCTCTTCGCGGCCATCGACCGTGAGCTCGACAGGGTCGCCAAGGTGCGCCTGAAAGCGGTGCGCGAGCTGCGACGCGGCGGCTGGTCCTACGACCGCATCGCCGCCGCGACCGGGCTGTCGAAGGGCCGAGTGGCCCAGCTGGTCAAGGACGACCGCCAACCGGCCTCGGTCCGCGCCGCTGGCCGCACATCCACCTAATCCCCCGGACCTGCCCCACAGACGGGGTCACCGCCGCCGCGGCCAGTCACGACCCACAGGCCGATGACGGCGGCGCCGAAGGGTCGGTACCCGCAGCGAGCTCGACGAACCCGCCACTGTCGGCGCCGGGCCGTAGCCTGCGAGCAGCCGAGGGGTCACGTGCCGGATGCACGCGACGGCAACCGACGAAGGGGAACTCATGACGGACCAGCTCGTGAACCGTGACCATCTCAAGCAGGCCCGGGGCGTGCTGCCCTACCGAACCAAGGACCCGGTCCTGCCCAACCCGAACGCGACCGGCCAGTTCCTGTTCGTGACCCTGCGCCCGGACCTCGACGTCACCGGGGTGCGAGACTTCCTGACGTCCGTCGAGCAGGCCACCCAGCAGCTACGGGAGCAGAAGAGCGGCCCGGACCGGGTCGCGACCGTGGCCACCGGGTTCTCCGGCACGTTCTTCACCCGCACCGACGGCACCGCGCGGTTCGATGGGATCGGGCAGGTCCCCGCCGGCCTGAGGATGCCGCCCGTCGTCGCCGCCTCCGAGAGCGTCCCGGCCGACCTGGTCGTCTACGTCGTGTCGACGTCGGAAGGGTGCGCCGCCCGGTTCATCGCAAGCATCAGCACGCACCCCGCCGTCGCGGCGGTCGACCTCGAGCGCGGCTACCAGCGCCTCGACCGGGACGAGCCGTTCGGCTACCGCGACGGGGTGCGCAACATCGAGGAGAAGAAGGACCGGCGCGAGGTCGTGTTCATCGACCGGGACACACTGCCGGAAGAGCCGTGGTGGGCCCACGACGGCACCTACCTGGCCTACCTCAAGGTCGAGCAGGACGTGACCGCGATGGCGGCCAAGCCCGCCGCCGAACAGGACGCCGTCATCGGCCGCGACCGGCACGGTCGCCGTCTGGACCACGCAGCGGGGTCAGAGCCCACCGTCCGCGCCGAAGGAGCGTTCACGGATCCGCTCGTCCCTCCCGTGGACTCGCACGTGCGAAAGACCGGCCCACGCGGCGCGGCGCAGGACACGGTGCGCATCTTCCGCCGCGGCCTGCCCTACTTTGAGGTCGGGGCTGACGGGCGACTGGCCCAGGGACTGCAGTTCGCGTCGTTCCAAGCGAGCCTCGACGCGTTCGACGTCGTCTTCAACCGGTGGATGACCAACCCGAGCTTCCCCCCGGGCGTGCCGACCGGTCCGGACCGGCTCCTGAGCGTGGTCACGGTGCGCCGGCACGGGTTCTTCTTCATCCCACCGGAGGTGACCGACCACCCGCTCGGCGCGGTGATGTTCATGCCCGAGCCCGCGACACGCAAGCCCAAGACGGGCAAGGTCGCCATCCGCAAGACGCTGCGTGACGCTGCGACCGGCGGGGCTCACCGCGGCGAGCTGTCCGGGTTCACGTTCGCGCTGCTCGACCCGACCACGAGCGCGCCGGTCGGGGCCTCCTTCACCACGGACGGCCTCGGCCACGCCCTGTCCGATGACGTCGCCCTCGGCACGTACACGCTGCGGGAGGTGGCCACGGTCGGCGGTGTCCCCGCCGCACCCGACCAAACGGTCACGCTCTCCAGCGCGCGCGAGGTGGTCCGGGTCGAAAACACCGTCCCGGCCGGGACGGTGTACTGACACCCGAGCCCACTAAGGACGACGGCGCAGGCGGGCGGTGACACCGATCTGCCCCTCACACCCGCTCGTTGTCGTTGACGTGGCGCCGCCCGGCGCCGCGTCAACGGCAGCCCGCACGCTTGGGCCCGCGGGTACCCTGCCCGCATGCCCCTTCCCCTCTCGCGCAGCGCGCTGGACCGCCTCGGCAAACGGTTGGCCGCCGAGACCGTCTCGACGGCCGACTGGGGCACCTTCGAGACCGTCCTGGACGCGTACCAAGCGACCCTCGATGACGCCCAAGGCATCCTCGAGGCGGCCGGGTTCGAACCGACCACCCGGGTGAAGTCCACCGGCACGCTGGTCGAGAAGCTGTCCCGCGGCACGTCGTTCAAGTCCGTCCAGGACGTCGCCGGCGCACGCGTCGTCGTCAACGGTGGCCGCGTCGACCAAGACCGTGCGGTCGCGCGGATCGCGAAGGCCTTCACCGCGGTCGGCACCACCGTCAAGATCCTGGACCGTCGCGCCTCCCCCAACCACGGGTACCGCGCCGTCCATCTCATACTCATCCACCAAGGGCTGCCGCTCGAGGTGCAGGTCCGCACTCCCCTCCAAGACCTGTGGGCCCAGATCACCGAACGACTCGGTGACCTCTGGGGGCGGGAGTTGCGCTACGGGGAACCGCTCGTCCCGCCGAACCAGCCCGTCGTGCTAGGGATGACCGCACCGGTTTTCACCCGTGAGAACTTCGTGGATATGCTGCTGGCTACGTCCGAGGAGATCGACCGCGTCGAACAGATGCAGATGCGGCGATACCAGGAGCAGGACGAGATCGTCATCAGGGTGACGGAACAAACAGGCGTAACGCCTCCGTTGGACGAGACAGAAGATACTCTGCGCAGGACGATGGAAGACATCATGCGCCTGGTGAGAAAGCTCGAAGGAGGGTGAGCAACGTGAACCACTACCTCATCGTGTTCGACCGCTCCGAGTCCCGGCTGCTCTCCCTCGAGGAGTGCGCGTCATCCCGTGAGGCCATGAAGGCCCGGTTCCGAGCTGAGTCGCTTCACCGGGGACATCCCGAGATTGAGATCGTCGTACTCGGCGCGCGGTCGAAGGAGGCGCTGCGCACCACGCATGCACGCTACTTCGAGCAGATGAAGGACATGGCGGCCCGCGCCGTCGGGATGATGACGCAGCAGCGCACCGCCGCCGCCGGCGCCTGAGCACACCGCCCCGGCGCCTCCCCGCCCTGTTCGAACGTCACCACCTGCGCGCCTTCAGAGACTCGCCAAGCCCGCCCCCGGCAGACGGCCCAGCGAAGCTCATCTCGGTCGTGAGTCAGCCAACGCTTCGGGCCCCGCTCAGGCCCTGGGCCAGGGATCTAGTCAATGCGTTGGCCACGCCGGCTGCTCGGGAACGACCAACCGCATCCCGGTGAGCGGGCTCGTCGACCGCAGTTTCGACGAGCCACCAGCGGGCCGGACCTCAAGGTGCGCCTGCATCAGTTCCCCCTCCTCGAGCTGGTAGAGGACGAGTAGGGTCACCCACTCCTCGTCGCTCGTCAGCGGCCACTCGAGCACGGGCCTGGGCCGCAGACGCGACCCGCGAACCTCGAGCGGAGTCTCCGCAGAGGTGACCACCTGCCAGACACCGTCGACGGCAACCTCCAGGCCCGGGAGGACCTCGGCCAGTCCGGGCCGAGCCGGGGCTCCGCCCCACGTGTCGCTTGTAGGCGTCTGCGGCTCCCCCGACCCCGCGGCGGGTGGGGACCCCGGGGCGGGTGGGGGCCCCGGGGAGCCCGGAGAGCCCGAGGAGCCCGGCCCGAACGCCGCGTCGGCGGCACAACCTGCAGCGCCCGCGCGGCCCCTGACCCGCCCGTGGTCCACGCCAGCTCGCCCCACGTGCCGACCGGCACGCCTGACGCGGTACAGCGCCGCGATGGATGACGACTGACGCCAGTAGTCCCAGACCGCGTACTCAGCTGGCGAGTCGACCCAGATGAAGAACGTGTCACCGACGCGTGGCCAACGCTCCACGCTCGTCAGCCGGAGCACGGACACGTCGTGAGGAAACGCGTTGGAGCGCTCACCCGGCAGACGCAGGTACGCCCCAGCGTCCAGGTCGAAAAGATGCAGAGAACCCCGGCTCCGGGCAAGGTACAGCCCACCGCGCTCCTCGACGTCCCCGACGTCCCCGACGTCCCCGACGTCCCCGACATCCCCGACGGACTCGACGGACTCGACGGACTCGACGGACTCGACGGACTCGACGGACTCGACGGACTCGACGGACTCGACGGACATAGCACCGCCCCCAGCGCCGCCCCTGCTCCGCCGCGTCCTACGCGTCTCGTGGCCCACACCGTGAAGTGTAGACCTCTACATGTCGAGGCTCATTGCGATCGGGACGTCCTCGACAGCGCTCTGCGCGTCCATGCAGACAGCCCCAGCGGGAGCTAGGGGCCAGCAACTCCGACGCTGCGGCCGGGCCGGCCTGGCCTACGGTTCCGCACCGGCCCCCGTCTTGGCGCGACGTTGCAAGGCACGCATGAGCGCAGTGGCCTGGAGCCAGACGTCTGGCCCTTGACCGAGCGAGGACCACAGATGGTCGCGGCGACGGTTCCCGTGGTGCGGGCCAGGACCGCGCCTAAGAGCGGAGGCGTGGACGAACTCCACAGCCTGCGCCCTGCTCGGCACCTCGCCCCGCGACGCAGCCACGCTCGACGCAGCCACCCTCGACGCCGTCGGGGGTACCGGCGTCGTGGCCGTCGGGCGATCCTGGTCATCACGTTCGGACGAGGTTCGTGGCATCTGCTCGGTCTGGCCCGCACCGACTGCCAGCAGGCGCAGGCCGACCTCCCGACGCAGGACGAGCAGGTAGAAGACGTCACGGTGCGTGCGCAGGAACGCGATGACGTCCTCGAGCTCGGTCACCGTCATCCCGGCCAACGAACGGCGTCTTCCGTCGCGGTCGACCCAAGCGCGTCCTTGTTCCAGGACGCGTACGTCGAAAGTGGGACCTGGGGCGCGCTGGGCACGACCCCGACCCGGCTGGTGAGCGCTCACCATGCCCTGAAGTGTAGACCTCTTCACGTCAACGGCCGTTGAGCCTAGGCGGCTTCGTGCCTGGAAGAACGCTTCGGCGTCGCCACAGACAGCTGCGCGCCGGACGCGGCCCATGTCTGCTCTTGAACGGTGCGTCGACGGTCACCGACGCGGCCTCGGTACGCCAGGTGCGCGTTCACGGCGAGCACGGTGCGGGAGGGGTCGCGCGGGTCGGCCGCTCGCCGAACCAGACCGGTCGTTTCCAGGTGGGAGATCGCTCGACTGACGGTGGGGCGGTCCCGCCCGAGCTGACGCGCGAGGTGGGCGATGTTCAGGTGCAGGACGTTGTTGTAGTCCATCATGTTGCACAGGGCCGTCCACACGTGCCAGTGCACGCCGGTTAGACTCCGGGCCGCGGGCGAGGAGGCGAACAGCATCATGTCGCCGTTGAACGACATCGTGAACGGGTCGCCGTGACGTGGGGGCGGCTCGGCCATCTCGACCATGCGCACCTCGCCGGTCTCGAGCTCGACCACCTCCTTGGCTCGGGTGCGCGCCGATGTGACGCGTCCACGTGTAGGCGCTCCAGAGGCTGAGGTCGGTGCCGCCTGTGACGTCCGGGCGGTCGTGGTGCGACGAGGGGGTGGCTGCGCGCCCTCGACGGGTCGCGAGCAGCCGTCCGCTGTCGAGGCCATCTGGACGGCCGCGGACGAGGTGCCCGGTGATGCAGGGGTGACGGGGGTGGTGGTCAGCATGGTGCGCTCCTGAGGTGGACGAAAGCGCCAGTGGCGGCCCTCGTTCGGTGGTGGAGCGGTCACGGTCCGGATACCGCAGACGACGGCAGTCGCCCCGGACCCTTTCGGGCCAGACCAACGTGCCGACCGTCTGCGCCCGAGGTGCGGATGACGACCTGGAGTCCGCAGCAGCGAGCGCACAACCGCATCACCGCCCCCGCGCGACAGTTGGCCTGCGAGTAGCGGGGAGAGCGTGCTCAACCCGGCACGGTGACGTGTCCCGACCGCACCTCGTACAGGCCTCTGATCTGGGCAAACGCCGCCTGCTCCCTTCTCCTTCTCTGCCTCGTTCGCGGTGGCGCCCGCCAAGGCGCCGTGACGTGACACGTCTCGGACGTGGGATCACTCGCGGCCAGCCATGCGGGCGTGGTCGCGTCCTCGCCCGACTGGCTTGGGCGGAGACCGCATCCCACCCCCTGGTGTGCGCCAGGTCCGGGTTCCTATTGAGGGGAGCATCGCCGTCGGCCGCGCCCGAGGTGCGAGGGCAAGAGAACCGGCGGGGTCGCCCCAGCCACCTGCAGGACGCGGCCACCTCCTGCATTGCCGGCGTGCCGGCGTGGACCCGGTCTGCGCGACCGGCCCGGTCGGCGGTGGTGCTGAGAGTGATGCTGAGGGTGACGCTGCAGGGGCCGCCGAAAGCGACGCTGCGCCCCCGACCGCACCCAGGACCGTCCCGGACCTGGTCGGGACCGCGGGCCGCGCCAGATGTCATCGGTCAGACGATGCTCGTCCGACGGACGGAAGACTGTCCGAGCTCACCACGCGCTGGGCTGTGAAGCGAGCTACGGGCCCGTCTGGGCGCTCGTGTAGGCCTGCAGCACTTCCCTCGGGAGCCTTCCTCGCACCCCGACCTCGAGCCCGTTCGCTCGGGCCCATGTGCGCACCTCCGCCGGACTCGGCGCAGGAGGGTTGTCCACGGCACGGGGGCCCACGACGTCGGGCAACGGGGAGACAGACTCGGCGAGAGCCACCATGCCGGGCTCAGCGGCCCGGGGAACCTCCAGGACGGCGCCGGCCACCCTGGACAGCGACGGCTGCAGATGCGACAGCATGACCCGGTAGACGCGAGGGTGCACGATGCGGGTGCCGAGCTCGCGGGCCCGTGCCGCCTTACCCCCGTCCATGGACCCGTCGCTGACCAGAGCCGCCACCTTGGCCGAGACCGTTCCCAGGACGCGCACTCCTAGGCGCTCCGACTCAGCCTCGAGCAGGGCCCGAAGGTCTTCGTCGCAGCCGGTGAAAACGACCTTGTCTCCGACACGCAGAGGCGCCCCGTGTTCCCACGTCTCAGGCAACGGCTTCAGGCCCTCACTGAGGCGAGCATGCCGAGCCTGTTCAGCTCGATCCAGAAGTGCCGGGATGATCCTCGCGTCGACGGCGAGCATGGCCGCGACGGTGCCCAACTCCGCGCGTTCCGCCCTCGAGACCTTGCCGTCGGCTAGAGCCCCGTGGGCCAGTGCCAAGACGAAGGCCCGGTTCGCGGCGGCGACGTCCTCGGGCATCAGCGACATCACGCCCGACACTGCGCGCAGGTCTGCCGCCTCGTCGTCCGTGATCTCGCCATCCTCGAGAGCTTCAGCCAGTTTCTCCAAGTACGCCAGCGTCCCTTGCGGCGCGCCCTCATCGAGGGCGTCGACGAGGGAGAACCGCTCGATGAGGTCGAGAAGGCTGGCGGCGGGCGGCGCTGCCGACTCCCGGGCGATCACCTGCTGCGCCCGGGCACTGAGCGGCCGTGAGGTCGCTGGAGTCCCTGGTGAGGTCCACCGTGTCGTGGGCGAGTCCGGGGTAGACCGGGACGTCGCGCTCGTCGGCCATTCGATAGAGAACGCCTGCTCAATGAGGTGCGCGTGCTCCGGCAGCGGTGGGTATCCGGTCGCGGGGTGCATGAACGCCGCGAGGAGCGACGCGGTCGCGCGCGCATCACCCAGAGCCGAGTGAGCGCCGTTCACCGGTACCCCGACGGCCCAGCAGCAGTCTGCGAGGCGCCGACGGTCCAGAGACGGCAGGTGGTACTCGGACGCCTGCAGTGTGCACAGAGCCGGGACGAACGGTAGGTCCCAGCCGGCCCGTTGGTACTCCCTCCGGACGAAGGCCAGGTCGAACCTCGCGTTGTGTGCGGCAACGGCAGCCTTGGCGAGGCGCCGGTTCAGCTCTGGGAGGACCTCAGCGAACACCGGAGCGTCCGCGACATCGGCCTGCGTGATGCCGTGGATGTGGGTTGCGCCGACCGGCCCTTGAGGGTTGACGCGCGTCGACCACTCGTCGAGCACGACGCCACGCAGGTCGTTCGTGACCACTGCGATCTCGACGACCCGGTGCTCGTTAGCGCGCAGCCCGGTGGTCTCGACATCCAGCACGGCGAACCGCGGTCGCTGCCAGATCTCCCCGGGCGCTCGAGCCGTCGTTCCGGGCACGCTCTCCAGGACGGAGCGGGTCTGCGTACCGCGTGTGCCCAGCAATCGTCGGAAGAACCCCACGCTCACTCCCCTGTGCGTCCGGTGGTGGTGCGCTCATGCTGCCAGCACAACAGCCGAAGCCGGGGCGAAATGCACCAGCGGCGTGGCGTGAGCCGGTCTGGGCGCGCGGGATCAGGGCCCTGCCGGACGCCGTCGCCGCGCGGCACCGCTCCGCTCACACAGTCGGCACGCGCGCGGCGATGGCAGCGGCCGACAGCGACAGGACCGCGAGCAGCCAGAACGCGTTCGCGTATCCCCCCAGCGGGCCACTGAGGGATGCGACAGCCCACGGTGCCAGCGCTCCCGCGATGGTGACGGGCGCGGCAAGGACTGCGGTCAGGCGCCCATAGGAGCTGGTTCCCCATCGGTCGGTGACGGCGGTCGCCTGCAGGAGGGTGAGGTTGCCGCGGACCATCCCGGCGGCCATCGCAACGACGGTAAGCAACCAGATCGGCCCGGCGAGGAACGCGAGGAGCGCGGTCGTCGCGCCGCCGGCGAAGGTGAGGACGGCGGTGCGTGTTCGGGGGCTGGTGCGCGCGGCAACGGGCGCGTAGAGCAGGCGGCCCAGGGTCTGACCGAGGCCTCCGAGCCCGAGCGCCCACGCAGCCTCGGACGTAGAGGCACCGCGTCCGGTGAGGAGTGGGATGAGCCCGAAGACGACGGCGTACATGGCGAACCCGGACAGCGTGAGGGCGACGGCCAGCTGACGGAAGGGTCTGCTCGTGGTGATGGCGTGAGCACTGAGCGCGGCGGCCTTGACCGATCCCGCCGCGTGCTCGGGAGAGTGCCGTGGCCACGGGCCTCGGAGACCCACGGCGTGCAGCGGTGCCGCGATGACCAGGACGACGCCGGCGAGCGTGAGGGTGGCGTGACGCCACCCGAGGTGGTCGGTGAGCGTCGCCGTGACTGGGGCGAACACGGTGCTGGCGAGGCCACCGGCCAGGGTGAGGGTGGTCAGTGCCCGGACCCGGTCACGGCCGTACCAGCGCGTGAGTGCGGCGAAAGCGGGCTGGTAGAAGGTCGCGGCCATCGCGGCACCAGTCAGCACCCATCCGATGGTGAAGACGAGCAGGTTCTGGGCGACGGCGACAAGGGCGAACGCAGCGGCGCCGAGCAACGAGCCGGCCGTCATGGTCCAGCGGGGCCCGGCCGTGTCGATGAGACGTCCGACCGGGATCCCGACGAGGGCCGAGACCACGAGTGCTGCGGAGAACGCCGCGGTCGTGGAGGTGGCCGGCCACCCGGTGTCACGGGTGAGGGCGGGCAGCATGACGGGGAAGGCGTAGTAGAGGACACCCCAGCCGACGATCTGGGTGACGCAGAGGGCCGGGAGTGCCCGGCGGGGACGGCGCGGAGGGCTCGAGGACATGGCGACGTCGACGCCGGGGCAGGGCTGCGGCGTCGACGGGTCCACCGCGCCGTGGTCGCGGGCGCGAGGTGTCAACACCCGGTGGTTCCGCACGCTCCCACGCTGTCCGACGGGGCGCCGATCTGGACGAGCTGCGGGGCGGCCGGTGCACAGCAGCCCCCGACGGCTTCCGCCTTGGTGGCGTCCGGGGCGTCGAACAGGCCTGCCCCGCCACAGACCCCGGTCTCTGGGAGTGTGAGCTCGACCCGGGAGGCTGCCTCGTGGTCGCCCGCCAGGGCGGCCGCGACAGAGCGGACCTGCTCGTAACCGGTGAGCGCCAGGAACGTCGGCGCGCGGCCGTACGCCTTCATCCCGACGACGAAGACCCCCTGCTCGTCGTGGGCCAGCTCGCCCGCACCGTGCGGGTAGACGGTGCCGCACGAGTGGACGTTGGGGTCGATGAGCGGCGCGAGCCCGACGGGGGCCTCGAGCCGGTCGTCGAGGCGCAGGCGCAGCTCCGACATGATCGAGTGGTCCGGGCGGAACCCCGTGAGGCCGACGACCTCATCGAGACCATCGACGCGGCGCCCGTCCTCGCCGACCAGGGCCAGGGTCCCGTCGGCGACGGGCTCGACAGCCAGCGTCCGGAACCCCGTCACGACCTCGATGTGCCCGGCCGCGACGGCGTCGCGCGCGCGCAGGCCGAGGGCTCCGCGGGCCGGCAGCTGGTCCGCGTCGCCGCCGCCGTAGGCGCTGCCGACAACCCCTCGGCGCAGCACCCAGACTGCCTTCGTGCCCGCCACCTTCTCGGCGAGCGTAGCGAGGGCGACCAGAGCCGCCAGGGCGGAATGGCCCGACCCGACGACAGCCGTGCGCCTGCCGCCGAAGCGGGCTACATCGTCCGCGGTCCCGACGTCGGGGACGCGGTACGAGACGTGGGCTGCGACGTCGGGCTCCCGCTCTCCGTCTGCCGGATAGCCGTCGCTGCCGAGCGGGTTCGGGCGCGTCCACGTACCGGAGGCGTCGACGACGGCTGCGGCGGTGACCCGCCCAGCGCGCCCGTCGGCGTGGCGCACGTGGACAGTGAACGGCTGCTCCTCGCGGCCGGAGTCGACAACGCGGTCCCGGCCCTGCCGGGCGACCCCGGTCACCGTGGTCTCGTAGTGGACGCGGTCCCCGAGGGCGTCGGCCAGGGGCCGGAGGTACTCATCCGCCCATTCAGCACCGGTCGGGTAGTGGTTCGCCTCGGGCTCGACCCAGCCTCGGCTGCTGAGCAGTCGCCGGGCGGCTGGGTCGATGAGCTCGGACCAGCGGGAGAAGAGCCGCACGTGACCCCATGACGCCACGGAGACGCCGGCGCGGTCACCGCGCTCGAGCACGATCGGCTCGAGCCCCCGCTCGAGGAGGTGCACTGCGGCGGCCAGACCGATCGGGCCGGCGCCGATGACCGCAACGGCCGCGCCGGTCCGTCGCGACGCGCTCGTGGCGGTGTCGGTGGTGGTGTCGGTGAGTGCGTGGGTCGTGCTGGTCACGAGACGGCCTCCGGTTCGGTCGGTGGAGTCCCGGCTCGGCGGAACCCACGCTGTTTCGATGGTTGTCGATGTCGACATCACCCATCTTGCAACCGGCATAGACAGATGTCAACATAGACACATGTCAAACCCGCTGCCGCTCCTCGACGTCAATGCGACACCCTGCTGCGCACCGCTGACCCGCTCCCCGATCGGCGAGACGGATGCGGAGCGCGTGGCCGCGATGTTCAAGGCGCTGGGTGACCCAGTGCGACTGAGGCTCTTCTCCAACATCGCCTCCGCCGAGGGCGGCGAGGCCTGCGTCTGCGACATCCAGGACGTCGGCGTCTCCCAGCCGACCGTCTCCCACCACCTCAAGAAGCTGCGTGAGGTGGGCCTGCTCGAGTCGGAACGACGTGGCAGCTGGGTGTACTACCGGGTTGATCCCGGCGTGCTCGCCGTCATGGCCGGGCTGCTCGCGCCGGTCGGCACCTGATCCGGCGCGCAGCGGCGGCTCACGACGCCGTCGGGCTCGGACATGGAGGGCTGCCGCTACACCTCGATCGTGAGCTGCTTCCGGTGGAAGTCGTAGTGCTGCATGCCGTACGCGTACACGTCGGCCAGCGTCATCGTGTCCCGGAAGAAGGGATCCCATCCGAGCGGGAAGTGCATCCGCCTACCCAGGGCTTCGGCTGACTCGGCGTCGAGTCGGCGGTGCAGCCGCGCGATGGTGTGGTCGAGTCGGTGGGTCAGCCGTGGCCCGTGGAAGACGAGGGCGCCACCGACAGACCCGAGGTAGTTGATGTAGTGGAACGGGCGGGTCCCAGCGTCCAGCGCCGCTGCGAAGGTGCGGCTGAAGGCGTCCGGGAGCCGCCCGAACATCCTGACCAGCGGGAGCAGCCGAGACACGATGAGGAAGCCGAAGGCCATGTGCCACAACAGTTGCCCGTTGGTCCAGCGGGTCCCGTTGCTGCGCCGGCGGAGCTCCCGGGCGCCCGCAGCGGCGACGATCTGGTGAAGGTCGTAGCGGACTCGTTCCAGATCATCGTGGAGGCGTTGCCGGTCGATGGGTGCAGAGGTGACCATGGCCGCGGGCTTCGGGGGCTTCAGGGAAGGTGACGGTCAAGCCGTCGCAGCAGTGGGCCAAGGACTGGCCAGTCCTGTAGCCCCGCGCGCGTGACCGCATCTCTGGTGGAAGCAACCGTCCGCCGCAGCTGGGCGCCCGGGGTTCGGAGGCCCGCCTCTGCTGCGGATCTGGCGCGCCGGGACAGCCACGAGGCGCACCCTGCGCACACGGCTACCTCCGGGTGCGACCCGAGTCGAGTCAGGTCCTTCTCGTCGAACGGGTTCCCGCAACACCAGCAGCTCAGGCTCTGCATCTGCCCGTGCTCCTGCGCAATGGCTGCCATGAACCCATCCTCGCCTTCGGCTGCCCTGGTGGCCAGAGGCCAGTGAGCGGGTCTGTCCGCCTGCTTGGTCAGCGCCGCGGCGAGCTGGTCGACCGTGGGTGAGCCAGTCATGCCGCCTGGGGTGGCATAGAGCCGGCAGGCCAAGGCCGGGCTCGCGCCGGGCTGCGCGAACGGGTCGGCCCCGTCCAACAGGATGGTCGGGGATCCGGTGAACCCGAGCCGGTCCGCGTCCGCGTCCGATGTCACGTCCACGGTGCTCACTCGGACCGGCACACCGGCGCGGGCGGAGGCAACCTCAACGCGCTCAAGGGCCGTCCGCCAGCTCGGGCAGCCGTCGAAGTACAACACCGTCACGTCCACGCTCATGGCTCCATCATCTCTCGGAGCTGACTGCCAGCATGATCCGGCCGCGTCAGGTCGTGCGGCCATGGAGAGTGGCTGACGAGTTGACGACGCGGTCGAACCGCGTCGCTGCGCGCCCTGGTCGGGACAGGCATCGTCGGCGCCCAGAACTCGGCCGCCTACCCTCAGGCGCCAGGAGCTGAGCACTCCTCCGATGAGAAGAGGGATGCGCCACCAGCCACTTGCATCCCGTACTCAGGTACGGGTTTACCGTCATCACATGAGCATCAACCTGATCGATGACGGCAACGCGTGGGCGCCCTCCTCCTGCACGTTGCCGACCGAAGACCAGCCGCTGCGTGTCGTCGAGTTCGACAGTTTCTTCTCACATGACGCGGTGAGCTTGAGCTGGGTGTCGCCCAATCAGCTGCGCATCGACGTCCGCGCTGATCCAGCCGCCGCCAGCCGTGCGGCCAGCCTCGCCGTCAGGGAGGCCGGGTGCTGCTCGTTCTTCACGTTCGCGCTGACCATCTCCGCAGGCGCCGTCGACCTGGTCGTGAGCACGGCAGAGACCCACGCAACCGTCCTCGCGGCGCTCGGCGCCCGAGCCGAGCGCCTGATTGCAGGAGCCACGAGATGACAGGCCTGCGGTCCGGACAGGTGGCGGACCTGGTGGGCGTCAGCGTCGAGACCCTGCGCTACTACGAGCGGCGCGGCATCCTCGCCGAACCGGACCGATCTCTCGGCGGCCACCGGATGTACACCGAAGACACCGTCACCACCGTGCGCGTCATCAAGGCTGCGCAGAACCTCGGCTTCACCCTGGACGAGGTTGCCGAGCTGCTCGAGGCCGGTCGGCACCAGCACGGCAGCGGACTGCAGTCCAAGACCGAGGCGAAGCTCGCAGAGGTCGAGCGCAAGATCGCCGACCTCGAGGTGATCCGAGACAGCCTGGTCGCGGCACGTGATGCTGGCTGCGACGACCTCGTCACCTGCGCCGGATCGGAGTGCTGCCCGATCCCGTTCGTCCAGATCACCACCCGACCCGAAGTGAGTCACCGATGAAGACGCCGCTGAAGGACCGCCACGTGGACGGCGTGGGCGCCGCAGCCTGCACCCTCTGCTGCGCCGCACCCCTCGTCGCCATGCTCGGACTGGCAGGAGCAGCCGCCACCGCCGTCGTCTTCACCCTCGCAGGCCTCACCTTCGCGATCGTCGTCGCTGGCACCGGGATCGCACTCACGCTTGCACGCCGCCGCGCCGAACGCGCGCAGCACTGCCCTCGCGGCGCGGCCGGCCCCGTGGACGTGAGCATCGGCCCGCCGCGGTAGCCGACTACCTTCACATCCATGGACACCCTGCGCAGCATCGTGCTCTTCGTCGCCGCGGCGATCGCCGAGATCGGCGGCGCCTGGCTGGTCTGGCAGGGAGTGCGTGAGCATCGGGGATGGACGTGGATCGGCGCCGGCGTCATCGCCCTCGGCATCTATGGCTTCGTCGCCACCCTGCAGCCGGACGCCAACTTCGGCCGCATCCTCGCCGCCTATGGGGGTGTCTTCGTCGCCGGCTCACTGGCCTGGGGCGTGGTGGCCGACGGCTTCAAACCGGACCGCTACGACGTCATCGGTGCACTCATCTGCCTGCTCGGGGTTTCGATCATCATGTACGGCCCGCGCCCCGACTGAACGTTCGGACACGCCGCCGTCGGTGCAGGCGCGGTGAAGGTGCCCCCACGAGCGAGAGGTTGCTGCAGCCAGGCGTCCCCTCTCCCATTGGCCGTCCCGGAAGGGGCGTCGCGGGGAGCGTCAGGCGGTGACGGGGGTGACGTCGAGCGACTCGAGCAGGCCCAGGATGCGCTGCTTGATCTCGTCGCGGATGGGTCGCACGGCCTCGACGCCCTTGCCGGCGGGGTCTGCGAGCTCCCAGTCCTCGTAGCGCTTGCCGGGGAAGATCGGGCACGTGTCGCCGCAGCCCATGGTGATGACGACGTCGGATTCCTTGACCGCCTCGGTCGTGAGGATCTTGGGGGTCTCGGCGGTGATGTCGATGCCCTCTTCGGCCATGGCGGCGACGGCGGAGGGGTTGACCTGGTCGGCGGGCGCGGATCCAGCAGAGCGGACCTCGACGGCGCCGCCGGAGAGGTGTGCGAGGTAGGCGGCGGCCATCTGGGAGCGCCCGGCGTTGTGGATGCAGACGAAGAGGACGGAGGGCTTGTCGGTCATGGGTACTCCTGGGTCGGTGGTTGGGGCGGATCAGATGCCGAGGTCGCGCAGCAGCCGGGTAATCCGGCCTTGGATGTCGTCCCGGATGTCGCGGACGGTCTCGAGTGGCTGCCCGGCGGGATCGGCGACGTCCCAGTCCTCGTAGCGCTTTCCGGGCAGGATCGGGCAGGCGTCGCCGCAGCCCATGGTGATGACGACGTCGGCGGCGCGCACGACGTCGTCCGTCAGCGGCTTCGGGTAGGCCTCGGTGAGGTCGATCCCGCGCTCCTTGAGGACCTCGATGGCGGTGGCGTTGACCTCACCGACGGGGGCTGAGCCGGCCGAGCGGACGTGGACGCGACCGCCGGACAGGTGCTGGGCCAGTGCCGCGGCGATCTGGGACCGGCCGGCGTTATGGACGCAGACGAAGAGCAACTCGGGGACCTGCTTGGTGATCCGGCCCTCGGCCTGAGCGGCCGCCGTCAGCTGGGTGGTCGCGTACCTCGCGGTGAGGATCGGCAGGTAGGTGGGGATCCTGGACACCGGCTCGAGCGCGGCCCGTGCGTCGGCGACGGCCTGCGCTACCGACTCCTTGGAGAAGACCCCGTCGTACGTGTACGTCAGGTCCTCGACGATCCGGTCGTAGTCGGGTCCACCGGCGGTCGTGTCAGTGCGCATCGATCAACGTGCCTTCCGTGAGGGGACGGGTGAGCTCGGACAGCGCTGCGGCGCCGACGGGTTCGCGGGCCAGCAGCGGCAGGACCGCCACGCGCTGGCACAGCCCCCGGACGCTGGTGAGCGGCTCAGCCTCGGCGTGGGCGCGGGCGCGCAGGAACGGCGAGATCGGGGCTGCTGCGGTCAGGCTGCCGTTGACGACCCAGGCCCAGGGCGTGATGCTGGCCCGGGCGAGGTCGTTCTGCAGCTCCTGGGCCTCGAGCACGGGGGTCGTCTCGGGGAGGGTGACGATGACGACCTTGGTCTGGGCCGGGTCCTGAAGCCGCATCAGCGGGGTCACGAAGTGTGCGCCCTCGCTCATCTGTCGGGTGATCTCACGGTGATAGGAGCCGGTCGCGTCGAGCAGGAGCAGGGTGTGCCCGGTCGGCGCCGTGTCCAGCACGACGAACTGCTTCCGGGCCCGGAACACGACGTGGGAGAACTGCTGGAAGACGGCAACCTCGTCGGTGCACGGCGACTTGAGGTCTTCGGCCAGAACGGCGCGGCCGGCGTCGTCCAGGGCCTTCCCCTTGCCTGCCATGACCCGCTCGCGGTACCCCTCGATCGCCACCTGGGGGTCGATCCGCTCGACGGTGAGGTGCGGGGTCTCTGCCTGCAGGGTCTCGTTCAGGTGGGCCGCCGGGTCGGTCGTCGTCAGCAGCACCTCATGACCTCGCGAGGCGAGCTCCAGGGCGACAGCGGCAGCGACCGTCGTCTTGCCGACCCCGCCCTTGCCCATGCACATGACGAGCCCGTGCCCGTCTGCCTCGAGCTCGTCGACGAGGCTACGCAGATCCGTGAGCCCGTCCGGGAGGGTGGCGATCTCAGCGGGGGCCTCGGGCGGGGACGCGGCCTGGGGCTCGAGCAGGGCACGGAGGGCAGGCACGCCGACGGTGTTGACGGCGAGCAGCGGCAAGGTGGTGCGGGGCAGCCCGGCCACGGCGTCGGGGACGGCGTCGAGGGCGGCATCCTCGCGCGCGCGGACCGCGTGGGCCAGCTCGTCCCTGGGAGTGCTGGTGACGGCATACGACGGCATGACGCCGTTGACGACGAGGTGGGCGTTCGTCATGCCCAGCTCGTGCAGCTCGCCGTACGTTCTCGCGGCCTCACGGAGGGAGGACCCCTGCGGACGGGTGACCAGGACGAGGCGGGTGCGCGTTGGGTCGGTCAGCGCGGCCAGGGCGCCGGCGTAGTCGTGACGCAGCCGGTCGAGGCCCGCGACCGGTCCGAGGCACGACACGTCGCCCTTGCCGTCGGAGAGGTAGGAGGTCCACTCCCCCGGAAGCTGAAGCAGGCGCACGGTGTGGCCCGTGGGTGCGGTGTCGAACAGGACGTGGTCGTAGGCCGCGGTCGCGGACTCGTCGGCCAGCAGCGAGGTGAACTCGTTGAAGGAGGCGATCTCGGTCGTGCACGCCCCGGACAGCTGCTCGGTCATCGCGGAGATCTCTGCCGCCGGGAGGAGGTCCCGCACGGGGTCGATGATCGTGGCGCGGTAGGCGTCAGCTGCCTGCTGCGGGTCGATCTCGAGGGCGTCGAGGCCGGGGACGGTCGGAACCGGCGTGATGGTGTTGCCGACGGTGACGCCGAAGACCTGTCCGACGTTCGAGGCGGGGTCGGTGCTCGTCAGCAGGATCCGCTTGCCCTGCCCCGCGAGGCGTACCGCGGTCGCGCAGGCCAGCGTGGTCTTGCCGACGCCGCCCTTGCCGGTGAAGAAGAGGAACCGCGGCAGGGCGTCCAGGAAGGGCAGGGTGAGCATCAGCAGCAGCCCTTCGGGGCATCGGCCGCAGGGGCGGCTGCGCTGTCCGAGGGGCAGCAGTCAGCGCCCGTCGCGGTGAGGGTCAAGGTCAGTGCGGGACGGCGCGCCGAGGTGGAGTCTGCAACATCCGGGAGGGCGGCGTACCGCGTCAGCTGCTCGCGGCTCGGGTACGCGCCGGTGAGCACGGTGACCCCGTCGACAACGGTCAGCGGCAGCCCTGCCGAACCAGCCAGGTGCATGAAGAAGCGCACCGTGTCCTCGGCGACGAAGGCTGCCGGGTCATTGGCGAGGTTGTGTCGCTGCACGTGTCCGCCGGCGGCGTTGACGTGGGCCAGGTCCGCCGTGAACGCGACCAGACGCTCGTCGAGTTCCGGGCCGCACACGCCGGTGTTGCAGCAGAGGGCCGGCTCGTAGACGTGGACCTCAGCCATTGCGGGACACCGCACCAGCTGACGTGAGCGGCACGCCCTGGCTGCCGGGTCGGGCGGTGAAGCGCTTGCGCAGGGCAAGGCTGACGTAGACGAGGGCGACGAGCGCCGGCACCTCGATGAGGGGCCCGACGACGCCGGCGAGGGCCTGGCCCGACGCCGCGCCGAACGTCGCGATGGCGACGGCGATCGCGAGCTCGAAGTTGTTGCCCGCCGCGGTGAAGGCGAGCGTCGTCGTGCGCTCGTAGCCGAGCCCGAGGCCCGCGCCGAGACCGAACCCGCCGCCCCACATGAGGGCGAAGTAGACGAGCAGCGGCAGTGCGATGCGCACGACGTCGAGCGGGCGCGACGTGATGGCCTCACCTTGGAGCGCGAACAGGATGACGATGGTGAACAGCAGGCCGTACAGCGCCCACGGGCCGATCCTCGGGATGAACTTCGTCTCGTACCAGTCCCGCCCGCGCCGCTTCTCGCCGATGCGGCGGGACAGGAAGCCCGCCAGCAGCGGGATGCCGAGGAAGATGAGGACCGATCGGGCGATGTCCCACGTGGAGGCGTCGATGCCAGTCTGCTCGAGGCCGAGCCACCCGGGCAGCACGGAGAGGTAGAACCAGCCGAGCCCGGCGAAGGCGACGACCTGGAAGACCGAGTTGAGCGCGACGAGCACCGCGGCGGCCTCGCGGTCACCGCACGCGAGGTCGTTCCAGATGATGACCATGGCGATGCAGCGGGCCAGCCCGACGACGATCAAGCCGGTGCGGTAGGCCGGCAGGTCCGGCAGGAAGATCCACGCGAGGGCGAACATCAGGGCCGGCCCGAGGACCCAGTTGAGGAACAGTGAGCTCAGCAAGAGGCGCTTGTCGCCGGTCACCGAGTCGAGCCGGTCGTATCGGACCTTGGCCAGGACGGGGTACATCATGACGAGCAGACCGAGCGCGATCGGGAGCGAGACGCCGTCGACCTCGACGCGCGCGAGGCCGTCGCCGAGTCCCGGTACCACTCGCCCGAGGAGCAGGCCGGCCACCATCGCCAGGCCGATCCACACGGGCAGGAACCGGTCGAGCGTCGAGAGCTTCGCCACCACCGGGTCATGGGGTGCTGGTGCGCTCTTCGTGGGGGCGGTGGGGCTGGGCGGGTTGGTCACCGGGATCCTTCGAGGCTGGTCTCAAATCCTGCACTGCTACATCGACACTGGTCGATACTCCAACGTTGGCAGTCGCATCGACATGTGTCAACATTGACCATGGTCGATGAAGGCGAACGGAAGGTGAACGAGTGAGCATCACGACACTGACAGCCACTCCGCAGCAGGTTCCCCACGTCTCGGAGTGCGGCTCAACCCCGGTGCCAGTCCTTGAACGCACCGAGGCAGAGCGCCGGGCTGGGCTCCTCAAGGCGCTAGCTGATCCCGTCCGTCTGCAGCTGCTCAGCATCATCAGCGCCTCCCCGGATCGCGAGTCGTGCGTCTGCGACATGACGGAGGCCGTCCAGGTCTCACAGCCGACCGTCAGCCACCACCTCAAGACCCTCGTCGACGCCGGAATCCTCACCCGCGAGCGTCGCGGGAGCTGGGCATGGTTCCGCCTGGAGCCGCTCGCGTTGGAGGACATTCGTCAGTTCCTCGCATGAGCCGCAGGCAGCCATGTACCGGGCCAGCGAGATCAGCAGCGCCCTGCTTCTGCGCCACCAGCGGCTGTAGCCGTACCCAACTGACCGAGCCCGGCCGAACGCACGGGTGAGTCATGGGCAGGTGCTTGCTCTACACCACCTCATCGGCGAGGGCTCTGGAAACCACGTCTGCGGTGTCCAGAGCCCTCGTCCACCGATCGACTCAGGCTGCCGCCCCGCCCAGCTCACGCACCACGGCATCGAGGCTGGGTCCGGTGCGGCGGTTGTAGGGCAGCATGGACAGGGCCTTGCCCATGGCGCAACTGTTGGTCATCGCGGCTCCCGTCAGCCCGGCGCCGATCGCCGCCGACACCCACTTGAGGGCGGGCACCTTCGTGCTGGCCAGCACGCCGGCCAGGACGATGCCGCCGGCCACGAGCCGAACCTGGCGCTCGAGTTCCCAAGTCTGGGCGCCGCGGTTGAGCGGGCCGCCGGCGACCTCCCAGGCGGACACTCCGCCGGTGAGGACGTGGAGGTTGTCCAGTCCCGTCGAGCCGAGCAGCGTCTCGGCCTGGGTGGCCCGGGCGCCGGAGCGGCAGACGAGGACGACGTCGTCGTCGAGGTGGGTGCGCAGCTCGTCGCGGTGCTCGCGCAGCAGCGGCAGCGGCACGTTGTAGGACCCGGGGATGTGGGCGGTCGTGAACTCGGCGGGGGTGCGCACGTCGAGCAGACGGGGCCGGTCGTCGGCCGCCATCCACTCCTGCAGGGCCAGAGGGTCGAGCGCTGCGGGCCGGCGCGGCGTGGCGCGGGTGGTGGTCGGGTCGAGGTGGACGGAGGGGTTGGTGCTCATGGTTCCTTTCAGGTTCCGCACGCGGGGAGGCGTGCGGGTTCTGCGGGAAAGCGCGACGGATCGGCCACCGCGCCGGAGGTAGGTGACCGGCGTCAGCCGAGGAGGGAGAGGCTGCGCGCGGCGGTGTACAGGGCGACGCCGATGAGCAGGACGGCGAAGGCGAGGGTGAGGTGTCGCGGGTTGGCACCGGAGGCGATGCGCCCGCCGATGAGGCTGCCGACGACGGCGGCGGCCGCGAAGGTCGCGATGAGCGCCCAGTCGAGGTTGCTGCTCGTGTGGGTGATCCGCGCGGTCAGCGCGGTCGCGCTGTTGACGGCGATGACGAGCAGGGATGTCCCGACCGCGGTGGGCATCGGGAAGCCGAGGGCGAGGACGAGGGCGGGCACGAGGGCGAATCCCCCTCCGACGCCGAAGAACCCGGTCAGCAGCCCGACGAGGGTGGCGGTCACGACGACCTTGGCGACGCGTGGGCAGGCGCAGCTGAACGGGTGCAGGGTGATCATCGGCTCGACCGTCGGATCCAGCAACGTCGAGCGCTCAGCAGGGTTGAGGACGCGGCGCAGCATGAGCGCTGCGACCAGAAGCATGAGGGCTGCGAACGCAAGCAGCAGGGCGTTCGGGGCGACGGAACGTGACAGGGCAGTCCCGGCGAACGAGCCTGCGGTGCCGAGGGCGCCGAAGAGGAGCCCTTGAGCGAACCTGACGCGCCCGGCGCGGGCGTGCGGTACGAGTGCGATGAGCGAGGTGACCCCGACGATGATGAGCGAGCTGGTCGTGGCGTCGCGCGGGTCCTGCCCGAGCACGTAGACCAGGGCGGGGACGGTGAGGATGGAGCCGCCTCCTCCCAAAGCCCCGAGGGCGAGGCCGATCAGCACGCCGAGCGGTATGGCCAGCAGGGGCATGGGATAGAGCTCCTTCGAAGCTACTGGTGGTGTCGGACGTCCTGTGTTGGCGCTGCATCGGGGGCCGGTACGGGGATGGTCCCGGCCCCCGACGGCGCCGTCCGAGCCCGGTCTCGGGCGCGTCGGCCTCTCCTGGGGGAAGGTGAGACGGCGACGGCTCGGCGGACAGGGCGCGCCGGGCTCGGGATCGGTTCCGGGAGGTCCGAGGGGGGCGGACTCCCGGGCGGTACCCACCCGGGGCACAGACCGGGTGGGCGGCTACGGGCCGGGCTGCAGGTTCACTCGCCGCCCCGGCCGAGGTTGTCAGCGGCCGAAGATGCGGCTGAGGAAGCTGCCGCCGGTGCCACCGGTGGAGGCGGAGACGTGGCCGGGGCAGCGCTGGCCGGTGGGGACGTTGCGCATGACCTGGTCGACGTGCTGGCCGCATCCGGCCCAGGTGGTCTTGCCGCAGGTCTTGCAGGTGGCGGGACGACACATGATGGATCTCCTTGTCTTGCCGTCGATGGTCGGCGGTGGGGGGTGGTGGTGGTGGTGGTGAGTGCTGTGGCGTTCGGGCGGCAGGGTCAGGCGGCCGATGTCAGTGGAAGGCCGGCGGCGGCTGCTTGCTCCCCGTAGCTGTCGTCGACGGCGACGACGTGGTGTCCGTGGGCGGCGAGGACGGATGCGGCGATGGAGGCGCGGTAGCCGCCGGCGCAGTGCACCCAGACCTCGCCGCTGGGAGCCTCGGCGAGGCGCTCGAGGAGCTCGTGCAGGGGGATGTTGACGGCGTCGTCGATGTGCGACTCGGTGAACTCCGAGGCGCGGCGCACGTCGAGAACGGTGACGCGGCGGTGGTGTCGCACCTGGGCGAGGTCGGCGAAGGTGGCGCACTCGAAGGAGCCGAGGGGGGAGTCGGTCCAGTCCTCGGGGGCGCCGGTGGCGGCGCCCTCGAGGTGGTCGATGCCGATCCGGACGAGCTCGCGCTGGGCCTCGGCGACCTGCCCCGGGGTGTCGCCCAGCAGCGTCAAGGGGGTGCCCCACGGGATGAGCCAGCCGAGGTAGGTGGCGAACTGGCCGTCGACGCCGAAGTTCAGCGTGCCGGTGACGTGGCCCGCGGCATACGCGGTCCTGTTGCGCAGGTCGACGACCCACTCGCCCTCGGTGATGCGCCGGGCGAGCACGGACTTGTCGGCGCGTTCCGGGGCCGACAGGTCGGCGGCCTGCGGGCCAGCGCTGTTGGCCGCGCCCATGTGGGCGTAGTAGGCGGGGTACGCGTCGAGCCCGGCGAGCGTGTCGGCGACCCACCCCGCCTCGTCCTGGGTCAGGGCCGGGTTGGCTTTCTTCTCGCGACCGATCGTGGAGGCGGTCGTGTCGCCGGTGGAGCCGGCGGAGCAGAAGCTGCCGAAGCCGTGGGTCGGCAGCACGTGGGTGTGCTCGGGCAGCTCGTCGGCGAGCCGGTGGGCCGAGGCGTACTGGTGGTGGACGAGGTCGTGGGTGTGCTCGTGCCCGAGCAGGTCGGGTCGACCGGTCGCCCCGAAGAGCAGTGAGCCTCCGGTGAACACGCCGACCGGCTCGAGCTTGCCGGTCTCGTCGTCCAAGGCGTCGAGGGCGTACGAGAGATGGGTGTACGTGTGTCCGGGAGTGGCGATGACGCGTACGCGCAGCTGCGGTGAGACGTCGAGGAGGTCGCCGTCGCCGACCGGGACGCGCTCGTAGGAGACCTCGTCGGCAGCGTTGACGTGGTACGCGGCGCCGGTGGCCTGGGCCAGGGCGTAGCCGCCGGTGACGTAGTCGTTGTGGATGTGTGTCTCGAAGACGTGGGTGATGGAGACGCCGGCGTCGTTCGCAAGGTCGAGCACGCGGTCGATGTCGCGCTGGGGATCGATGACGATCGCGACCTGCCCGTCATGGGCGAGGTAGCTGCGGTCACCGAGGGTCGGGGTGTCGATGGGGATGATGATCGCCATGGGGCGGGTCCTTTCGGGTACGGACCGGGACACGGTCAGCTGTGGGGCCGGGGCGGCGCGGCAGGGTGAGAAGCCGGGTCAGGCGGAGGGCTTCGCGCCGGCCACCACCGGGCGGCCTGCGGCGGCCCAGGCCGCCGTCCCACCGTCGACGGACCGGGCATCGAAGCCGGAACGTGCGAGGTAGTCGCTCATGGCGCGGCTGCGGTTGCCGCTCGCGCAGATGACGTAGACGGGGCGGTGACGGTCGAGCTCGCCAACGCGTGACGGCAGCTGACCCATCGGCATCAGCACGGCGCCGGGCACGTGCCCGCCGACGTACTCACCGGGCTCACGCACGTCGACGACGGCGGCGCCGTCAGCAGTTGCAGCCGCGAGCTCGTCGATGGTGGCAATGGTGGTCATGTGACACTCCTGAGGTAGAAAGTTGATACCCAGGGGGGTATCGCACAGACAGAACCGTAACCCGAGACACGGCATTCCGTCGAACCGACGGGCTGTCCCACACATACCCCAGCCCGTATGCGCCGGAGCCTGGGAATGATCTTCCCCGTGTCGAGGTTGCATACCCCGGTGGGTATACTCATACCCAAGCGAACCGTTCCCAAACAAGGAGATCCAATGTCTACGCAGAACCTGACCGCCGCGGACTTCGAGTCGACGATCACCGGCGAGGGGATCACACTCGTCGACTTCTGGGCATCGTGGTGCGGACCGTGCCGCATGTTCGCGCCCGTCTACGAGGCCGCATCCGAGAAGCACCCCGACATCGTCTTCGGCAAGATCGACACCGAGGCCGAGCAGCAGCTCAGCGCCGCCGCCGGGATCACCTCGATCCCGACCCTCATGGCCTTCCGGGACGGCATCCTCGTCTTCAGCCAGCCCGGCGCCCTGCCCGCAGCCGCCTTGGAGCAGGTCATCACGGCCGTTCGCGGTCTCGACATGGACGACGTCCGGGCCAAGGTCGCAACAGCGCAGCCCGCCGACGCCTGAGACCGGACCGGGCCGTCCCAGGCGCACCCCTCCCCCACTCGCCATCCGCAACCACCAGGAGAGAACATGGACTACACGCTGACGACCACGGTCGACGCCGACTTCGACGCGACGCTCATCGCGACCCGTGCCCAGCTGGCCGAGGTGGGCTTCGGGGTGCTCACTGAGATCGACCTGGCGGCGACCCTCAAGACGAAGCTCGACGTGGACATCGCCCCCCAGGTGATCCTCGGCGCCTGCCGGCCACCACTGGCTCACGCCGCACTCCAGGCCGAGCCTTCCATCGGCGTCCTTCTGCCCTGCAACGTCGTCGTCCGCACCCTCGAGGCAGGGCGCACCATCGTCGAGGCGATGGACCCGGCCACCATGGTCGAGCTCACCGGCAACGACCGGCTCGCCGACGTCGCTGCCGACGCACGCGAGCGCCTCAGCCGCGCGCTCAAGGCGCTCGCAAGTCCCGCCTGACAGCACCCGGCGGGCAGTCACCTCGCGCGGCCCACCCCATAGCGCTCCCGCCCGGGCGCCAGCCAACCCAGAAGAGGTCCTCACATGGTCACACCTCCCGCAGAGGAGATGACCCCCGTCATCAACCGGCTCAAGCGAGCTCAAGGCCAGATCGGCGGCGTTATCCGCCTCATCGAGGAGGGCCGCGACTGCCGGGACGTCATCACCCAGCTCGCAGCCGTCAACAAGGCTCTCGACCGAGCGGGCTTCGCCATCATCTCGACCAACCTGCGCGAGTGCGTCACCTCGCCCGAGGGCCTGCAGGACGAGGACCAAGCCGTCCTCGAGAAGCTCTTCCTCAGCCTGGCCTGACAGCGAGGAGACGGAGCATGTCGCAACAGGTTGGGCCCGACAGCATCCTCGGTGCCCCGAGAGACCACGGATCCGCACGGCCGGTCGTCGACCGACTGTTGGAGGAGGCACGCGAACGGCTGTCGGTCCGCTCCGGCGGAGGGCCTCTGTGCTCGACCACGCCGACAGCCATGCCGGGCCAGGCCGCCGGCGACGATCGCGAGCAGGAGCAGCCGTCCCGGAGCCACCGTCCGGTCGGGTTGCGCCGGGACCGGCGGGAGCGCCGTGAGCGGTGCGACCACAGCCATGCCCTCGGTCGTGTTGTGCAGAGCGAAGCCGACGACAAGCGAGGTGCCGAGGGCGAGCTCACCCACCGCCAGGGCCGACCCGACCGCAAGCCCCTCGCCGAGGTTGTGCACCCCGATCCCGACGGCGACGAGGAGCGCGACCCGTCCGGCGCCCGCCGGGTCAGGGATGAGCCGCTGCGTCCCGGGCGAGCAGCAGGAACGCGAGCGCTTCCCCGAGGACGAAGCGCATGCTGCCGCCGAACGCGGCTGCGCCCGCGGCCCCGACCTCAAGGCCCTCGATGCCGGCGTCGAGGGCCAGGAAGGCGAGCAGTCCCACAGTCAGAGCCAGGCCATCGTGGTCTCCCATCGTCGCAACGCCGGCGGTGCCGGATCCGCGTGACAGGCAGCGAGATCGGGGCACCCCGCAGGACCACGACCGACGGGCGCGATACGGCTTGGCAGTCCCACGGGGGTCGCATGGAGGGTGCCGCGCGCGGGGCGCTGGCTGTGCGCGCGCCCACGTTGACACCCCGAGAGGCTTCTCTCGCGGGACCGCCGGACTCAGGCTTCCCGGCTCGGGTCAGCCTCGCATCCCGCGGAGACCTCGTGGGCGACGACTCGACGGTGATCCCGCGAGCACTCGCCCTTCCGACGTTGGCCCTCGAGGAGGGTGCCGCAGCACCGGCCGGACGCCGTCCCTCCGGTCCGGCCCGCGACACACCCCGGCGCCGCGCGCCGGCCGTCCCCCAGGGCCGGCAGCGTGCCCACGGTGGCATGGGAGTCGTTCAGGACTCGCCGGTGGTTTGGAGCACGGGAGGGCGACCGGTGACACTGGAGGTCGAGGTCACTATCGACGCGCCGCACCCCGTTCCGCCCTGGAGCGCCCGGCGCCGCGTCCGCGAAGGGTTTCTACAGCGTGAAGTCGAGCATCCGTACCGCCGCAGTCTCGGGGATGGCCGTCATGGCCTTGCTGGGTGTGTCCGCCTGCAACGCGACCGCCACGGCCGACAAGGACGCGAAGCCCTCTGGCTCCTCGTCCGCCGCTCCCGGCAAGACAGAGACGTCGACGCCCACCCCCACCAAAGGCCCGGTCGCGTACACGACGACGCCGGCAGCCGACGCCGCCGACGTCGCGGTCGACACCCGGGTCACGGCGTCCGCCCAGCAGGGCACGCTCAAGAAGGCCTCGCTGTCGTACGTGAGCAAGAAGGGCAACCGCATCACGGTCGACGGCTCGCTCAAGGACGGCACGTGGACCGCCGGTGACCTGCTCGAGCCGGGCGTCAAGTACACCCTGACGCTCGAGGCCGAGGACTCCGAGGGCCGCACCGACGAGAGCACGCGCACGTTCCGCACCGCGAACCTCTCGCTCGACGACCAGATCTACACCTCCGTGTCCCCGCGCGACGGCGGCACCGTCGGCATCGGCATGCCGGTCGTCATGCGCTTCGACCTGCCGGTCAAGGACAAGGCGAGCTTCGAGAAGCACATGAAGGTCACCGCCTCCCCCGCGCAGGCCGGCTCCTGGTACTGGCTGTCCTCCACCGAGGCCCACTGGCGGCCCAGGACGTACTGGAAGCCCGGCACCAAGGTCCACGTCGAGGCGACCCTCAACGGCGTCCCCGCCGGAGGCGGGCGCTTCGGCGAGCAGTCGCGCACCTCCGACTTCACGATCGGCCGCGCCCTCGTCGCCAAGGTCAACCTGCAGACGCACCAGATGGACGTCTTCATCAACGGCAAGTTCACCAAGCGCATCCCGGTCACGGGTGGGCGGGCGGGCTTCGCGACCCGCTCCGGAGTCAAGGTGATCATGGACAAGCAGACGAACATCACGCTGCGCGCCGAAACGATCGGCCTGAAGAAGGACGACCCGAACTACTACCCCGACACCAAGGTGAAGTACGCGATGCGCGTCACGAACTCCGGCGAGTTCCTCCACTCGGCGCCGTGGTCGGTCAAGGACCAGGGCCACCGCAACGTCAGCCACGGGTGTACCGGGATGAGCGAGGCGAACGCCGGCTGGTTCTACTCCAACGTGACCATCGGTGATGTCGTCGAGACCGTTGGCACCAGCCGACCGATGACGATGGGCAACGGGTACGCCGACTGGAACCTGACGCCTGCCAGTTGGACCGCAGGCTCCGCCCTCTGACCTTCCGCTCCGAGCCCCGCCAGTGCCCCGTCGGTCACGCGGAGACGAGCTGCGAGGGCCGCCCAACGAGTACGTTGCAGCGCTCCTGCCCGCGTCCCGGGTTCTGCGTGAGCGCGCCACCCGCGCATCACGCACACCCGGCGGGCCCCAGGCGGTGGTCTGACCCCCGCGTCCCTGGATGTCGGTCGGTGGCGCCTGCGCCGAAGGTTCGGCAGGGACCGGGGCTGTGACAACCGACGCGTGTGACGGCACGTCACGCCGCCGGGCGGCTCGCTCGGTGACGCGCTCAGATCGCGACGCGGAAGGTCGAGATGAGGTTGATCTGGAGCCAGACCACCAGCGACTCCCACAGGCCGGAGACCATGAGGCCGCCGACGACCACCAGCATGAGTCCCCCGAAGGCGCGGATGCCGCGGCGGTGTGCCCGCAGCCACGCGCTCATGGCCGAGGCCTTCTCCCACAGTGCGGCCATCAGGATGAACGGCAGGCCGAGCCCCAGCGAGTAGAAGCCGGCGAGCATGAGTCCGCGCCCAATCGTGCCGGACTGGGCGGACAGCGGGGCCGCCATCACCTGGATGGCAGCGAGAGTGGGCCCCAGGCACGGCGACCATCCGATCGCGAACGAGGCCCCGAGCAGCGGCGCCCCGGCGAGGCCCGCTCGCGGGCGCCATGAGGGGGTTATCGCGTACGACTTGCCGAGTCCGAGGAAGACCACACCCATGACGATGACGATGACGCCTGCGACCCTCAGTAGAAGCCCGCGGTACTCCTGGAAGGCGAGCCCGGCCGTGGACACGGCCGCCGCGGCGACAAGGAAGACGACGGTAAACCCGAGCACGAAAAGCAGGGCGCCCAGCACGAGACGCCCGCGGGACCGGCTCTCCAGGGACTCCTCGGACAGTCCGGTGACATAGCCGAGGAACCCGGGAACCAAGGGCAGGCAGCACGGCGAGGCGAAGGAGACAAACCCTGCCACGACCGCGATCACCGCGGCCACAGCGACAGGACCGGCGCCAAGGTCAGCGTTCACCCTTCTTCCCTCCCACGTCGGGCACGTCGGCGCGCTGTCGCCGTCGATCCGTACGGCGTCCGGCTCACCCGATCATGTCGAGTCGGTGTCAGCCCCACAGCGGCCCGCAGACCGCGAGCACGCCGAGGACCAAGGGCGCGAGCGCAACCGCGGTCATCGTGGTCGCCAGCTGCAGTGTGGCCCGCCGCCGCGCGCGTGCCGTGGCCGGCACGGCCAGCCGCTCGGCGCGGGCCAGCACGCCCACGCCGTGCGCTGCCAAGGCACCGGCAGGAACCCCGCTGGGGACGGAGGGCGAAGAAAGCTCCACGAGAGCCTTCAGGACAGTGCCGGACCCGTGGGTCCGGGCCGCAGCATCGTCGGCAGACATTTCCAACAGCCGCGCCACCTCCTCGGCGCCGCAGCTGAACAGCTCGACCCGAGGAAGGCAGAGGCACAGGCCACGGGTGAGCGCGATGACCAGGTGGTGTCGACCCGTCAGGTGCGCACGCTCGTGCGCCAGGACTGCGCCGACCTGCCCAGGGTCGAGCACGGCCAACGCCCCAGTCGTGAACACGACCGTGCTCGGACGTCCGGGCACGCAGTAGACGGCCCTCTCAGGCACATCGAGCACGACCGCGCCAAGGCTCGGCCGCGCGGCCCCGGCAAGCCTGACCATCCGCGCATGCGCCCGAGTGGCGTCTCGGGCCCGCGCCCACGTTCGCCCGAGCCGCAGCAGCACCACGCCCACCGCGAGCATGAGGCCTCCCGCGGCCGAGAACACGATGCTGCGCACCATCGAACCGTGGACGCCAGTGGCCGCAGCCCTAAGCCCCGCCAGGCACGAGCCCATCAGGGTCGTGGGCGGCCCGGACCAGTCACGGGCCAGCTCAACGGCCAGCAGGCCTGCCGCGGTGGCAACCGAACCGGTGACGGAACCGATCGCCACCAGCCAGAGGGCGACCCCCAGCCGGGGAGCAACGCCGCGCCGGGTGAGCCGAGCCAGCAGCGGTGGCGCCAGTACCGCGAGCGTCCCGCTATAGAGCAACAGGCAGAACGCGGCACTCACGCCAGCCCCTGCTCATCCGCTGTGGCCGCCAGGCGCCGCAGCGCTGCGGACTCCTCACCGCTCATCTGCTCGATGAAATGGCTCAGGACGAGACTCGGGTCCCCACCGACATTCAGCGCATCACGCATCAGCCGGGCCCCGTACTGCTCGCGGGTCAGAATGGGCCAGTAGAGGAAGGCCTTGCCCTGACGCTCACGGGACAGCCAGCCCTTGCGGTGCAGGTTGTCCATCGTCGACATGGCCGTGGTGTATGCGATCTGCCGGTCCTGCCCTAGCCGTTCGAACACCTCGCGCACCGTGCATGGCGTGCCACGGTCCCACAAGTGGCCCATCACCACTGCTTCCAGCTCGCCGAATCCGCGCACGCCAACCTCCCGTCCACTCCACGCCATACGGCTGCTGCCGCGGCTGCCCCTGCGACTACGACTACCACTACGACTGCGGCCGAACCCTACCCCAGCCATGTTGACCTACTATCTCCGTACGCAGATAGTAGATGATCTGGTCGACCGGCAGGAGAAGACAGTGCGCACATCCCCAATCAGGCGGGGCTCATGACTGAGCTGATGTTCGGAACGACGCTGCTCGCGTCCTTCCTCGGCGGCGTCGTGGCCCTGTTCGCGCCGTGCTGCGTGTCCGTCATGCTGCCGGCCTACCTCGCCACCGGGTTCCGGCACCGTCGCGGGGTCCTGCTCGCAACGTTGGTCTTCGGGTCCGGGGTCGCGACGGTCATCCTGCCGATTGGTCTCGGCGCGACCGCGTTGAGCCGGGTCCTGGTCACCCAGCACCTGTGGATCTTCCTGACAGGGGGCGCGCTCATGATCGTCGCCGGAGCTGCGGTGCTGACCGGCTGGAAGCCGAACCTGCCGATGCCGGGCGCCCGCGCGGGTCGGGAGGGGCGGCTCACCTCGGCGTACACGCTCGGGGCGTTTTCGGGCGCGGCCAGCGCCTGCTGCGCGCCCGTCCTGGCCGGGGTCGCCGTACTGGCCGGGGCTGCCGCCTCGTTCCCGGCCGCCCTGTCCATCGGCGGCGCGTACGTCGTCGGCATGGTCATGCCGTTGGCAGTCGTGGCGCTGGTGTGGGACACGCGCCGGCAACGCGCCACCGCCCTGCTGACCGACCGCTCCATCCGGCTGCGGCTCGGGCGCTGGCAGAGACAGGCGGCCCTGGGCAGCCTCGCCGGTGGACTCCTGATGGTCGTGATGGGCGTGTTGGCGATGGTGCTCGCCGTGGCCGGACCGGGTATGCCGAGCGGTGGATGGCAGACGGAGCTGAGCGCATGGCTGCAGCACCTGTCGAGCACCGCCGTCGGCGCACTGTCGTGGCTCCCCGGCTGGGCAGTGTTCCTCGCCCTCGCGCTGGGCATCGCGCTCCTGGTCCGGCGAGGTGTCCGCGGACGTGGGGCCGCCTCCGCGACCGACGGACCCGGGGCGCTGCAGGAGCCACCGGTTTGGCCGCCGGAGCTCGACGCCGCCGGCGCCGGCTTGCGCGCCGACACCTGCGGTCCTCCTGTCACCCGTGCCGCCCGTGCCGAGCCAGCCAGCACCCCCAAGGAGATCCCACAGTGAGCGACACGCGCGGCACCACCACCTCCCGGCGGCCAGCCGGTCGGCCAGGCCGCAACCGCACCCCGGCCAGCACAGCAGGGTCTGACCCGCGGACCGCGTCCACCTCCCGGCAGCGGCGAGCCGTGCTCGCAGCGGCGGCGGTCATCGCCGCGGCGATCGTGGCCCTGTACCTGATCTTTCAGGGATCGCAGGCCAGCACTGTCCAAACCGGGACGACGTCCGCGGGAAGCGGCTACCACCATGTCGCCGGGCAGCCCGGTGCAGGCGCGGCGGCACCAGGCTTCACGCTCGCCTCGAGCGGCGGAGGGTCGGTGTCCCTGTCCGACTACCGGGGCAAGACGGTGCTGCTGTACTTCCAGGAGGGGCTGTCCTGCCAGCCGTGCTGGGACCAGATCAAGGATCTTGAGCGCAACCGGAAGGACCTGAAGAGCGCGGGGATCGACGCCGTCGTGTCGTTGACCACCGACCCGGCCCCGCTGCTCGCGCGGAAGGTGGCTGACGAGGGCCTCTCTACTGCGGTGCTCTCCGACCCCGACCTGAAGGTCTCCCGCGCGTACGACGCCAATACGTACGGGATGATGGGTGACATGCGTGACGGCCACAGCTTCCTGCTCGTAGGCCCCCAGGGCACCATCGACTGGCGGGCCGACTACGGCGGCGAGCCGGACTACGTCATGTTCGTACCGACGGCCAAGATCCTTTCGGACCTGACTCGCGAGCGCCGCCGATGAGTAGACCCGGATCCGGGCGGGTCACCAGACCGGGTCCAGAGGCCCGGTCCGCCCTCACCGTCCCGGCCGCCGTGACGCTGCTGACCCAGTCGGACTGCGTCCTCTGCGATCATGCCAAGCAGGTCCTGGCACGCGTGAACAAGGACCTACCCCTCGAGGTCACCGAGGTCGACCTCGCCACACCGACGGGCCAGCGGCTGGCCTCCGAGTCTCACGTGATCTTTGCGCCGGGCGTGCTCATCGACGGTCGCCCGTTCTCGTTCGGGCGCCTCTCCGAGCGGCGGCTTCGACGCGCGCTGGCTCAGCGCCCGCAAGGATGACGCGAACAACCCGCCGCAGAACAGGTCGCGCCTGGGCTGTCCTGCTGGCAGCGCTCGTGGCCTTGCTGGCAGGTGCGCCGCCTGCCATCGCGCACCCCACGCTGCTGTTCAGCGACCCTGCGGCCGAGGTCGCGACCGGGGACTCTCCGGGGGCCATCACCCTCGTCTTCAACGAGGCGGTCACGGCCGGCCCGGACGCCCTCGTCGTGCTCGACAGCGCAGGCAAGGTGGTACCGGTCGGACCCACGGCCACAGCCCGGGCCGGCCGGGCGATCACCGCGGCGGTGCCAGAGCGGCTCGGGCTTGGCGTCTACCGGGTCCGGTGGCAGGTCACCGGCTCCGACGGTGACCTGATGGGAGACGAGTACCGCTTCGCCGTCGGGTCAGGGGTCCTCGGCGCTGCCGAGGCGACGACAGCCACGGGCACGTCCTGGCCTGACGCGGTCGTACGATGGCTGCTGTTTGCCGGGCTCGCACTCGCGCTCGGCGGGGTGGTCGCCGACCTGATCGCACGGCGAGCGCGGGAGGGCAGGCCCGGCCTACCGTCGCCCCACCCGTTGGCGCCAGTCGGTGCGCTCACCGGACTGGTGGCTGTGGTGACGCTGGGTGTCCTGTTCGTGGTCCAGACCGGCTCGCTGGCGTCGTTGTGGAACGGGCAGGCGGGTATCGTCCTGCTGGTCGAGGCTGCAGGCTTCGGCGTCGGTTACGTGGCCTGGCGCCTGCTACGCGCATCAGCGCGGATTCTGACCCTGGTTCCGCTCGCGGCCGTCGTCGTGGCCGAAGGGGTGCGGTCACACGCCAATACGGCGGCGCCCGGCTGGGGCGCGCTGCTCACCGGCGTGCATGTTGCCGCTGCGGCCCTGTGGGTCGGGGCCCTGACCCAGGTCGTCGTGATCGCCCTTGCATGGCGATCGAGCCGAGCTCCTGTGCACCTGCTCTATCTCGGGTACGCACGCGTGGCCGCGTGGGTCTTCGCGACCGTCGTATCGACCGGGGCCGTCAGCGCGCTGCTGCTGGTGCCGTTCGCGGCGTGGACCGGCACCCGCTACGGACTGCTCCTGCTGGTCAAGCTGGGCGGGGTCGCGGCCGCAGCTGTACTCGCGCTCGGGGCCCGTCGATGGGTCCGGCGCCGCAACACGCGCGCCGTGCTGGTCGCGACCCGCGTCGAGATTGCCGCCCTGGCCGTGGTTCTAGCCATGTCGGCGACGCTTTCGTCCACGCCGCCGGCGTCCAGCCAGCCGGCCGCCGCTCCCGTGCTGGGCGGCCAGGTCGTCCAAGTCGGCACGATGGCAGGGCAGATCGGTGTCACGGTCCAGGCCGGCGAGCAGACGCTCGTCGTGCGGCTGACCTCCCCCCCGAACCGGCGACTACTACTCGGGTGACGAACCCCAGGATGACCTGACCCTGTCGGCGCAGGTCGCAGGGCCCGGGCAGAGCGTCAGCCCGGTGGAGCTGACAGCGTGCGGGGCGGGATGCTTCACCGGTCCGGTGGACTGGCGATCCGGTGACAACATCCTCGGCCTCCGCGCGAGCTCAGCCACCTGGCGCGGGGGCACGGCGAACGTGCTCGTCCCGTGGCCCGGCACGCCAGGGGCAGCACATCTCGAACGCGCCGTGTCCGCCCTGCGCAGCGTCGGCAACCTCACGGTGTACGAGGCGGTCACGAGCGACGCCAGCGCGGGGCTCCCCGAGCATCAGCGGCTGCGGATGACCGGACGCTTCTTCGTCAGCCAAGAGCCATACGCGGACGGGTCCGCGCCAGTGTCGACACAGATCTCACAGCCAGGCGAGCCGGTCCGGCTAGCTCTTGGCTACCCGGCCGCGCACATCTCAGTGACCCTCACTCTCGACGCCGCGGGCCGGATCAGCGAAGAAACCCTCACCGACGCCACGCACCTGATCCACCGCCGCTTCGTCTATCCAGAGACCGACTAGCGCACAGGCCAGGCACGTACGACTGAACGGTGCGCAACTGAACGGCGCGCCGCGGACGGGTGGCCCGGGGATCACTTCCCGAGTCTGCGCACCTCTTCCCGAAGTTCGGCTAGCTGACGGTCGAGATCGACTGCGCTCGAGGCGACACGACGTCTGCAGCGCATTGAACCGTGGAGGTGTGGACGGACGCAGCCGAAATACGTCGCGACGACCGCGGCGACCGCTAAGGCGCCCGCAGTCCATTGGCCCATCAGGGCACATCCCCGGGACTTCTGCTGCCCCGCGACACTGCTCGGTCTGCCTTCAGTTGCTCAACTTCGGCTCGGAGCTGCTGCACCTGCGCCTCGGTCCCTTCCCGCGCGGCTGCCCCCGCATCATCATGCCCATCCCGACAGGGCACGCCAAGGCGGCGACTCCAATGAACAACGACTCCATGGTCCCCAACTTCCTACTATCTCCGTACGTAGACAGTAGGTTAGCTTGGCTCGACAGTTCCGGCCAGCAGTGGAGACCCCTCAGCGCGCAAGCCGGACGGTCTCGCACTCCTCGAGCGGCTGCGCCTGCGAAGTGGCTGGCATGGCGTGGCGCCGCCTCTCCGGCATCGCCAGACGGTGACAGCAAGGATGCTTCTGCGGTCCTCGGCCGCGCGTCGGCGACTCGGACTGCAGGGGCGTGCGTAGACCTCTTCGCGTCCCCATTTCTGGCTTTCGACCCGTGCCGGTGCGAGCACCGATGGCTGCGGCCGCCTGCCAGGCGCCGGCGGGGCTGCAGGGGACGAACGTGAGGGTGATGCTCGCCGACATGGGCCCGGTGATGATGGGAGGCCAACCGCGGACGGGCGTGGGGCGGCCCCTCGAAGATGCAGGGGCGGTGGACGATGATGCACGTCAGCCCGCAGACGGTGAAGGCGGACGCTGAGGTCCGGCCGCTATGAGTTGGTGTGCAACCTGCCTGGTCACTACGCCGCGGGCATGTCGACCGAACTCGACGTCACTTGAGCTTACCAACCCGACGCTGACCGCGTCCCTTGCACATCTCGGGTGGCCGCCTGGCCGAACCGATGTCGCGCCCGCTCGATGCGACGTTCGTCGGCCGCCCGTGGGCTATCAGTTCACGAAGCCCTGACTTCCGCAGCCGAAGCTGCCGTCGACCGTGTCGCGGGTGTGGGTGGCATTGGTCGGACGCGGCCGGCGCGCACCCCGTTGCCGATGACGAAGATCTCGGCGACCTCGTGGACCAGGACGACGGCCGCGAGGCCGAGCACGCCGAACGCGGCGAGCGGGATCAGGATCGTGATCAGGGCGAGGGAAAGGCCGACGTTCTGCAGCATGATCGACCGGGCGCGTCGGGCATGGGCCAGGGCGTGCGGCAGGTGGCGCAGGTCCTCGCCCATGAGGGCGACGTCCGCGGTCTCGATGGCCACGTCGCTGCCCATCGCACCCATCGCGATTCCGACATCGGCGGTGGCCAGGGCGGGTGCGTCGTTGACGCCGTCGCCCACCATCGCGGTCGGCGCGGACTCGCGGAGATGTCGGATGATCGTCGACTTGTCCTCGGGGAGCAGCTCGGCGTGGACGTCGGTGATGCCCGCCTGGGCGGCCAGCGCGGCAGCGGTGCGCTGGTTGTCTCCAGTCAGCATGGCGACCTGCAGGCCGTCGGCGCGGAGCCGCGCGACCACCTCGGCGGCCTCGGTGCGTAGTTCGTCGCGGACCGCGACGGCGCCGACCACGTCCCCGTCGTACTCGACGAGCACCGCGGTGGCGCCTGCCTCCTGCATGGCTGCCACGGAGTCGGCCAGGTCGCCGGCCGGGATCCAGCCAGGTCGGCCCAGTCGGGCCATCCGCCCCTCGATGGTTCCAGTCAGGCCGGCGCCGGTGACCGCCTGGACCCCGTCGGCGTCCCGGTGGTCGGGGGCCGCGGCGAGGATCGCGCGCGCCAAGGGGTGCTCGCTGCGGGACTCCAGCGCGGCGGCGACGTCGAGGACGTCTTCCCGGCTGTGACCGGCCGTGGTGGCGACCCCGACGACGGCCGGCTGGTTGCGGGTCAGGGTGCCGGTCTTGTCCAGGGCGACCGCGCGGATCCGGCCGAGCGCCTCGAGGGCGGCACCGCCCTTGACCAGGGCGCCGATCCGGCTGGCGGCACCGATGGCGGCGACCACGGTGACCGGCACGGCGATCGCCAGGGCGCAGGGCGAGGCGGCGACCAGGACGACCAGGGCGCGCTCGATCCACGTCTTGGGGTCGCCGAGCAGGCTGCCCGCGATCGCGATGACCGCGGCCAGGACCATGATCCCGGGCACCAGGGGTTGCGCGATGCGGTCGGCCAGGCGCTGGGCATTGCCCTTGCGGGACTGCTCGGCCTCGACGATGTGCACGATGCGGGCCAGCGAGTTGTCCTTGGCGGTGGCCGTGACCTCGACCTCGAGGGCGCCGGTGCCGTTGATGGAGCCGGCGTAGACGGTGTCGCCCGCGCCGGCCTCGACCGGCACGGACTCGCCGGTCAGGGCGGAGACGTCCAGGGCGGTGCGACCGTCGCGGATGACGCCGTCGGTGGCGACCCGTTCGCCGGGCCGGACCAGCAGCAGGTCGCCGATCGCGAGCTCGGCCGGGGCGAGGGTGACCTGGGTGCCGTCCCGCAGGATGGTGGCCTCGGCCGGAACGAGGGAGAGCAGCGCGCGCAGACCGTGGCGGGTGCGGGCGACCGCGTACTCCTCAAGACCCTCGCTGATGGAGTACAGGAACGCCAGCGCTGCGGCCTCAGCGACCTCACCGAGGATCACCGCGCCGACGGCGGCGATCGTCATCAGCGTGCCGACGCCGATCTTGCCCTTGACGAGCCGCTTGAGCGTGTTGGGGACGAACGTCCACGCGCCCAGCGCCAGCGCGACGGCGTTCAGTCCCGTCACCACCGTGCCCGTCGCGTCGAGACGGTCCGCGACGAACCCGGCCAGCAGGATGAGGCCCGCAGCCGCGGCGAACCGCAGTTCGCTGACCTCCCACAACCGCTCGGGCGCGTGCTCCTCCAGCTCGCCGTCGCCCTGGCGGGGCTCGTCGTCCCCGCAGCCGCACGCCGCGCTCATCGGGTCTCCCCCTCGGTCATCGCAACGCCGTAGGTGGGACACAGCGCCACAGCCTGCCCAGTCGCCGCCAGTACCGCCTCCGCGGAAGCGAGCAGGTCCATCAGCTCCGGGCGTGCCAGCGAGTAGAACGACTGCCGCCCCATCGCCCGGTAGTCCACCAGGCCACAGTCACGCAGACAGCCAAGGTGCGACGACACCGTGGACTGGGCCAGGCCGAGACGGTCCTCCAGGTCCACCACCCGCGCCTCACCCGTGGCCAACTGCCGCAGGATCGCCAGCCGCACCGGATCCGCCAGCCCGCGAAAGAGCGCCGTCGCCGGGGCGAGCGTCTCCCGCTCCTCATGCATCATCGTCATACCCCGATGATAGCGCCTCGCCCAGATGCATCATCAGGGCCATCACCAACCGGCCGGCACCAGACCCCCCACTTGCGGCCGCAATGCACTTTGGCTCATCGCCGTGAGGAAGAGCGACCGGCCCCGGCTACGACTCCGGCCCGGCCCTCGCCGTCATCACCGCGGTGATGCCCGGCGTGTCCTACCGCCGATCCGCCGATCCGCCGATCCGCCGATCTGCGGGGCTAGCCGCATCATCGGCAAGTACACCAGGTACGCCCGCAAGGCGTTCGCGCACCAGTGGGCCATCCGCAAGCACGTTTGAGGGCCACTCGCCCCGATGCGCGGGATCGCGGACGGTGGGAAGGAACGCCTCGGCAGACCTGGCCGGATACCGCGACTTTCGGCGTCAGCCGACGAACGAACACGCTCGCGGCCCCCAGGTGCCCGGCCAGCCCGCGCAGGTCGGAGTCGTGCCCCCGGCCGGTGCGTCCGCTGGGGACGACATCGAGGAGGCCTCGCCCGATGGCGCAACCATCTCGGGCGTCCCCCATGTGCGGTCCGGTCGGAAGCCTTGACGGAGCTGCGGGACCTCAAGGTAGTTCGAAGGTCAGGCGCGCAGGCTTGGTTTGGCTGGAGGAGAACCATGGAACTGACCCGTAAAGACCTGTTGAAAATGTCGGTGCTCGGTGCGGCCGCGGTGACGCTGCCGCTCGAACGGTCCGTGAACGCCTCGTCGGCACTCGCGTCACGGATCGCCGAGAGCGCCCTGCCTAGGCCGTTCACGACGGCCTTCACGAAACCCCCGGTGATCCGTCCGGTCCGGTCGGACGCGACCACCGACTACTAGCGGGTGTCCATGGAGCCGACCACCGTGGAGGTCATCCCCGGTCTTCGGACCGAGATGTGGGGCTACAACGGGTTGGTGCCCGGCCCGACGTTCCAGATCGCGCAGGGACGCCGCACGGTGGTCCGGCAGATCAACAACCTCCCGGCGGTCCATCCCGTCCTGCAGTACACGCCGTGGACCTCGGTGCACCTGCACGGGTCCGCGTCGCTCCCGGAGTACGACGGGTACGCGAGCGACATCACCAACCCCGGCCAGTACAAGGACTACCACTACCCGAACTGGCAGCCGGCCAGAACGCTCTGGTACCACGACCACGGGGTCCACCACACGGCCGAGAACGTCTTCATGGGCCTGGCCGGGCAGTACCAGCTCACCGACCCGCTCGAACGCAGCCTCCCGATCCCGCACGGTGAGTACGACGTGCCGCTCATCGTCAGCGACAAGATGTTCAACAGCGACGGCTCGCTGCTGTTCAGCACGAACGACAACGCCGGCTTCTACGGCGACGTCATCCTCGTGAACGGGCGCCCCTGGCCCGTCATGAAGGTGAAGCGCCGCAAGTACCGCTTCCGGATCCTGAACGCGTCCCCGTCACGGTCCTACAACTGGTCCCTCGACAGCGGCGACACGATGGCGGTGATCGCCACCGACGCCGGCCTGATGCCCACACCCCAGTACGTCCGGAGCTTCCGGCACGGAGTCGCCGAACGGTACGAGGTCGTCATCGACTTCGCGAAGTACCGCCCGGGGCAGCGCATCGTGCTGCGCAACGCCAGCCCGAAGAACAACATCAACTTCACGAACACGAACAAGATCATGGCCTTCGACGTCGTCGCCGACGCGTTCAGCACGGTCGACAACGCGGTCCCGGCGAGCCTCAACCCGGGCCAGGCCACGATGCTGCTGAAGGAGAGCGACGCGGTGAAGACCCGAACGCTCAACTTCATCCGGGAACACGGCCAGTGGACCATCAACGGCACCACGTGGGAGGACATCGTCCGCAGCGGGTTCACGAAGGTGATCGCCGGACCGAAGATCGATGACGTCGAGATCTGGGAGCTGCGCAACCCCTCCGGCGGCTGGCACCACCCGGCACACATCCACTTCATCGACTTCCGCGTCCTGAGCCGCAACGGGCGCCCCGCCCTCCCGCATGAGCTCGGCGCCAAGGACGTGGTGTTCCTCGGTGAGAACGAGTCCGTGCGCCTGCTGATCAAGTTCGACCAAGGCCGCGGCAAGTACATGGTTCACTGCCACAACCTCGTCCACGAGGACCACGACATGATGACCCAGTTCGAGATCCGCGACGACACCACCCCGGCGGACGACCCGTTCAGCGACCCCGCCCGATGGCTCCCCGAAGGACCGCTCTAGGAGTCGCCATGACGGACACGACCTCAACCACCTGGCCGCTCGCGACCCCCGCCCGACGAACTGGTCGAGCCAGTCGGACCTACCGTGCTCTGGCGGCCTCGGCAGCCGGCGTCGCCGGTGTCATCCACGCCCTCGTCGCCCCGGAGCACTTCGAGCTGGCCTGGTACGTCGGCGGGTTCTTCGTGGCGGTCGCCGCGGGCCAGCTCGCCCTCGCCGTCGCGCTGGCCCGCGGCGCGGCCCTGCGGACGCCAGCGGTCCTGCTCGCCATCGCCGCGAACCTCGCGATCGTGGCGACGTACGTCACCAGCCGCACGACCGGCCTGCCGTTCCTTCCCGTCGAAGAGCACGCCGGCGGCGAGCACCTCCCGGTCGCGGGCGGAGTTGGCAACGGGATCCCTGTCCTGCCCGGCGCCGACATCGAACCGGTCGGCGCGCTGGACTTCACCTGTCTGCTGGCCGAGCTGGTGCTGGTGGGGGTCCTCGTGGCCGTGCTTCCCCGGATGGTCCGTGGCACTGTCACCAGCGTGATGCTGGGACTCGGCGTCGTGGCCTTCGTAGCTCGAGGCACCGGCCTCCTGGCATGACAGAGCCGGTGAGGTCGCCGGTGACGACGCCGGTGCCTCAGGGGGCATCAGCGGTGGCACCGACGGAGGGTGCGCACCGACGTCGCCGCCGATGGACCACTGCACTGATGCTTCTCGTCCTTGCAGTCGTTGTCGCGGGGTTCTCGGTCGCTGAGCCGATGCGCGTGGCGTCGGCGTCGATGTCGCCGACCTACGAACTCGGCGATGAAGTGCTGGTCGGCAAGCTCGCGCAGCTGGCCGGGACCCCACAACGCGGCGACGTGGTGGTGTTCCACGAGCCCCACACCGGCACCCTGACCCTCAAACGAGTGGCCGCCGTCGGCGGCGACGAGCTGGGCATCGAGGACGGGCTACTGATCGTGAACGGCGAACCGGTAAACGAGCCCTACCTCGACCTCGGCTCGGTCGACGGCGCGTACTTCGGACCGGTGCACGTCCCCGCGGGCCACGTCTTCGTCCTCGGAGATGCCCGTGCCGGCTCAGTTGACTCACGCACCTTCGGAGTCGTGGCCGAGGATGACGTCGTGGGCCGAGTGCTCCTGCGCCTCTGGCCGCACCGCAGCACGACCCAGTCCGCGGCGCGCACCGAACGGCCCCCGACCAGATTCTCTCCAGGCGTCGCTCGAGGCTGACGGGATCTTGCCGCCTCTACCCGCCACCGGTGCATCCGACGACACACTCGCCGACACGTCGAAGGCGACGCGGAAAGCGCGCGTCCTGACGATCGCGGCAGCGCTCGAACGCACGAGCACCCACCCGCTCGCGGCCGCCGTGGCTGCAGCGGCGATAGAAGCCCCCGCGGCAACCGGCATCGACCGAGACCTGCCCGTCACCGATGACAACCAGGATCCGGGCCACGGCCTGACCGGCGTGGTCGACGAGCAGCCAGTCCGGGTAGACGGCCCCCGCGGGCTCGAGCCCGGGCCCCCGCAGCCGAAGGCGGACGCCATGGTGGCGGCCAGGACGGGCCTCATCGTGGTCCAGGCCGAGGCCAAGACCGTCGCCGTGATCGGGGTCCGGGACGAACTGCCTCCCGACGCGCCGCCCGCGCTGCGCGAGCTGCATGAGGCCGGGGTGCGAACCGTCACGTTGACGGGCGACAGCCCTCAGACGGCTCACGCTCTCGCGCACCCGGTCGGCATCACCGACGTCCGCGCCGGTCTGTGCCCCCGGACAAGGCCGAAGCAGTCACCCAGCTCGGCGCGCAGCAGCCCACCGCGATGTTCGGCGACGGCGTCAACGACGCACCCGCCCCTTGCTGCCGCGACCGTCGGGATCGCGATGGGCGCGACCGGGTCTGCGGCCGCCGTCGAGGCGGCCGATGTCGCGTTCACCGGCCACGACCTTCGCCTGCTCACCCGCGCCGTGCGGCACGCCCTACACGGCCGACGCGGCCGCACGATCATGATCCGGACATCGGCCTCGCCCTGGTGACCATCGTCGTGCTCCTGCCGTTGGCGCTCTTCGGCGTACTCGGGCTGGCCCAGGTGATCCTCGTGCACGAGCGGGCCGAGGTCGTCGTCATCGCCAACGGGCGACGCGCTGCCCGGGTGCGAACCGACCCCCTACCGCTGCTCCCGGACACGTCAGCAATCGGCGTGTCGTCGGAACCACGCTCCTCCCAGGCCCGCGTGGACGCCGGCTGAACCGGCGCACCGCAGCAGGTCATCCCCCCGAGCGCGGACCAGCCCGGTCATGCAGCGACGAGCAGACCGGTGACGTACATGAGCACGACGCCGGCCCCGAGTCCGGCCGCCACGGGCAGGTCAAGGCCGCCTTCTGGCCGGCGTAGCTGCGGCACGAGCAGCACGATCACCTGGACGATGGCGCCAACGCCGAGACCGAGCAGGAAGGTGGCGTGGCTCTCGGTGGTGAGTGTCGCACCAAGGACTGTCCCGACGACGGCCGGGCCACCGGCGACGATCGCGAGCAGGAGCAGCCGGCCCGGACGCACCGTCCGGTCGGGTTGCGCCGGAACCGGGGGGAGCGCCGTGAGCGGTGCGACCACAGCCATGCCCTCGGTCGTGTTGTGCAAGGCGAAGCCGACGACGAGCGAGGTGCCGAGGGCGAGCTCGCCCACCGCCAGGGCCGACCCGACCGCGAGCCCCTCGCCGAGGTTGTGCACGCCGATCCCGATGGCGACGAGGAGCGCGACCCGTCCCGCGCGCGTTGTGTCAGGGATGAGCCGCTGTGTGCCGGCGAGCAAGAGGAACGCGAGCGCTGCCCCGAGGACGAAGAGCATGCTGCCGCCGAACGCGGCCGCGCCGGCTGCCCCGACCTCGAGGCCCTCGATGCCTGCGTCGACGGCAAGGAACGCGAGCAGTCCCACGGTGAGAGCCATCAGGACGCGTGAGGCCGTGGGCCCGGCCCGGCGCAGCAAGGGCAGCGTCGTCATGCCCAGCAGAACAGGCACGACGCCGATCATCACGCCGAGCAGGGCGACCTGCAGCAGCGACGCCGACGTCGCAGCCGGCGTCGCGGCCGCCATGGGGATGGCGTGCTCGATGACCGCGCCGGTCGAGGTCAGCAGCGACACGGTGTAGGGCAGCCCGTTCTCCCACGGGTAGTCGAGGCGGAGGGTCTCGCTCGCGAGCCGCCCGATCGGCTGCTCGCCGCCCGTCACGGCGACGAAGGCGTCGTTGACCGACACCTGGGCCACGGTCACCGGGTCCGGCCCGGCGTTGCGCACCACCAGCTCGATCGTTCCCGGCGCCGACAGCACGGTGCGCTCGACGACGAGGGACTCGACCGGCGGTCCGGTACGGTCGGGCAGGACCGAGCCGGCGAGGGCCGCGAGCACGGCGAGGCCGGTCGCGATGAGCGCCACGATGCCCGCGGCGAGCGCGGACCGGGGGACGCGGGAGAGCAGCGGCTCGGCCATCAGTCCACGACCTCGAAGAAGCCCATCCAGCCGAGGTCGGCGAACTCCGTCTTGTGGGCGTGGAACATGTAGCGACCCACATGCGGGAAGCGCATCTCGCAGATCCCGCGCTGCCCCTGGCCCTGCACGATCGTGTCGGTGTACTCCGACGGCTCGAGTCGCGTGCCCGTCGGGTAGTAGTCGAAGAAGTTGCCGTGCACGTGGAAGCTGTTGATCGGGTCGTACTCGAGGATGTTGACGAGGTGGATCCGGACCAGCTCGCCGCGCTTCACCCTGATCGGCTCGTGCATGTAGTGGAAGGGGATGCCGTTCACGGCATACAGCTGGTTGCCCTGGCCGTCGAAGGTGGTGTTCCAGCCGTGCTGGACCATGACCATCTCGTCGGCGCGGGGGCGCCCCTGGGCCGGGTCGATGATGAAGGTGCCGTACATGCCGCGGGAGATGTGCTCGGCGAGCGGGCCGACGTGGCAGTGGTAGAGGTGCAGCCCGAAGGGTTCGGCGTCGAACTCGTAGACGAACTCCTCACCCGGCGCGATGGTGCCGCGCCCGACCATGGGCACGCCGTCCATCTCGGCCGGGTGGATGCCGTGGAAGTGCATCGTGTGCTGGTGCGGCGAGGCGTTGACGAAGCGCACCCGGAGGCGGTCGCCCTCGCGGCACCGCAGGGTCGGGCCGGGAACCCTGGCGTTGAACGTCCAGGCCGGGAAGCGCAATCCGGGCGCAACCTCGATCTCACGCTCGCCGGCGACGACGTCCCACTCGCGCAGCGTGCGACCGTCCGACAGGCGCGACGTCGTTCCCCAGTCGAAGTCGCGCAGCACCGCGGTCGGGTCGAAACCGTTGGCGCGATGGTCGACCACTTGGCCGGTCCTGAAGGTCGCGCCGTTGACACCCGCGCCGTGACCCGTGGCCGGTGACAGCATGCGCGCGTCCGGCACGGGCGTCGCGGTGCCGGCACCTCCCGGGTCGAGGGCCCTACCCGCCCCGGACACTGCGGCGTGACCGGCGGGATGTGCGGCGCCGCTCGTGGCGAACGCAGAGACGGGAGCATCACCAATGGCCGAGCGCAGCAGCAGCGCGCCCAGTCCGGCCGCGCCGGCCGCGCCCGCCGCACCGGCCAGAACCGCTCGTCGCGAGGTCGGCCCGCGACGGGTGCCCTGCCCGTCAACATGCCCGTCGGCATCGCCGTCGAGGCTGCCATCGAGGTTTCCATCGAAGTTGTCACCGAGGGTGCCGTTGAAGGGGCTGGTGTCGTCGTGGAGCTCAGTCTCTGGCGGGATGGGCTCCTCCAGACCGGGCGTCACGCGTCAGCCTCGATCGGGCGGCCGTGAACGAGTTGGGCGAGTGTGGGGCCGAGCGGGATCCGCTGTCCGTCGACACCGATCCACAGCGGACCGTCGAACGGGCTCCGCTCGAGCACGTCGACCGTGACGCCCGGGCGCAGGCCCAGCTCGGCCAGGTAGCGCAGCGCCTCAGCGTTGCGGTTGTGCAGGCGTTCGACTCGGAACTGGCCCCCCACCTGCGCTTCCGCGATCGACTCATCAGGGCTCACCGTCGCGCCTTCATGGCCCTGCGGAATCGGATCTCCGTGCGGGTCGGTGCTCGGGTGACCCAGCAGGTCGTCGATCCGGGCGAGCAGCGAGTCGGAGACGGCGTGCTCGAGCAGCTCGGCCTCGCCGTACAGCTCATCCCAGGGAACGAGAAGCACGCTCGACAGGAAGGTCTCGATGAGCCGGTGCCGGCGCACGATGAACCGGGCGTGCGCGGCGCCGTGGCTCGTCAGCACGACAGCGCGGCCGTCCTCGCGGTCGAGCAGACCATGCTCGGCCAGGCGCTTCAGCATCGCGGAGACGGTCGGCGGCGTGACGTCAAGGAACTGGGCAAGGGCTCCAGTGGCCGGCGGTATCCCGTCGCCGCTCAGTTCCCAGATGGCCTTGAGCGCATCCTCGGCCGCGTCGGTCCGGGTCAGGCCGCAACAGTCGAACCAGGCCCGCGTGATTTCTTCACCCTGCACGGTCATTTCGACGCCTCTAAGGAGAACCTGCACTGGATCGAACCAGCATACGCGGCTCGGCCTGCTGCAGTGGTTCGCCAGTGCACATCCCTGTCCAAGCTGCGCGCTGCTGATCGGCCCCGCGCGTCGGGCTCACATCAGGCCCAGGAGCGACTGCGTGCCAGCGTCTCGGTTTGCTCGGTGGAACCCGAGGACCAGGTCCGCTGATCCACTCACCCGCGGACCGGCGGGCCACAGGGTTCGGCGCCACCTCAGCGTGCGGGGCAGGCTCGTCGAGGCGGCGTCACATAGCGCGGGGCTCGTTCCCGCACAACCCGCGGCTGCGGGGTCGTGCGGGCGAGGGTGCTTGTCGCTGCGGCACTGCGCATAGGCAGCGACAGGCTCGCCCCGGTGGCCCCGGCAGGCCGAACCGCGTCCGCTACCGTCCGGCGCTTGGCGCGTCCGGGTCCGTGGTTCCGCTGTCGGACGGGCCCGGTGGCGCAGCAGCCGGTCGGGTGCGTAGTCGGTGTCGCAGCTCGTAGGCGACCACGACCAGCGCGGCGAGCAAGAATCCACCGCCCGCGTAGAACAGCCCGCTGTAGTCGGCCCCCGCCCCCGCCGCCCGGCGCGGGGCCGGAGTCGACGAGGGAGCCCCGTCATCGACTCCGGCCACGGCCGCCGCCCCCGGTCGAGGGTTCCCCGCGGCCGGGGTCGCACCGGGCGTCGCGCCCCTCATCTTCGTGACGACGGCGATCGTGCCGCTGATGGGGTGCCCGTCTGCGGAGGTGACGCGGTAGGTGAGCGTCCATCGGCCCGCGGGCCGGGTCGCTGCCTCGGCCGGGACGGGCACCGTCACCGTCCGACCCGAGGTGACCGGGCTCAGAGGAGAGACTTGGCCGTAGGGGTCGGTAAGTGTGGCTTGTGCGAACGTGGCGACGATGTCCTGGTTGAAGCTGAGTGCGATGTCGTGAGGCAGTTCGGCCATCTCGGCGCCATCGGCCGGAGTGCTCGCGACGAGCTCACTGTGGGCGCTGGCGCCGCTCGCGCCCATCACCACAATGAACGCTGCAGCACCGAGAGCGGCGAGCAGCAGGGACACGGCGCGGACGGTCGCGCGGGCCGTCGGACTGGGTTCCGAGATCACGAGCGGTCCTTGAGCAGCTGCTGCAGCTGCGTGAGCTCGGCGGTCTGCGCGGCCTCGATGGAGCGGGCGAGGGTGAGCACCTCGGGCTGGTCGGCCAACCGCAGCGCCGCCTGGGCCATGGTGACCCCGCCGCGGTGGTGGGCAATCATGAGGCGCAGAAAGGAACGTTCGGCCTCGATTCCGGTCGCGCCCTGAAGTGCCCGGATCTGGGCGGCAGTGGCCATCCCCATGGATCCCGACTGGTTGCCTCCGGCGTCGGAGGACTGGACGGGCGCTCCCATGACCATGCCGTCGTGCCCGCCGCTGGCGGCGGAGGTCGCCGTCCCGGCCGTGGTCGGTCCCGTCGCCGGAGGCTGGCGATCCGCTGGGGACTCGAGCTGGTGGTCCCCGGCGGACATCCAGGCCATGGACGGCTGTGACGACGTCATAGGCATCCCCCAGTGGGCGAGCCAGCCGTACATCTGCCCCGACTGCTGCTGCTGGCTGGTGGCGATGTCGTAGGCGACGGCGCGCAAGGTGGGGTCGGTGGTCTTGTCCCTGATGATCAGGGCCATCTGCACGGCCTGGTTGTGGTGGGTCTGCATGTCCCGGGCGAAACCGACATCGGCGCCGTCCTCAGCCGGGACGTCCCCAGCCCGCCCGAGCTGGTATCCAGCGAAGCCGGCTAGCGCGACGAACACGAGGAACGCGGCCGAGATCCACCGGAAGACGTCAGGACGCACCGCACCGCTGGCCCGGGACGACGAGTTCTCCGCCTCGCTGTGAGTCGGGTTGGCCGTCGGTCCGTCTGATGTCGGGACGTGCCGCGAGGACTGCGACTCGTCAGCTCGCTCACGATCGCCCGACGCCACGGGCCTGCCCGTGGCATCGGGTTCGTCGTGTCGTTGCCGCATGCCGGGGTCGTGCGCTGGCTCCGGTACCGGCCGCCCTGGGCGCTTCGGGTCGCCGGGCCGCTGTCCCGTTTCGCGTGACATGCCGTTCACGCTCCCGGGTTCGGCATGCCGGCGCCGCCTTCGGCGGCGCCCGTCGCGTCCACGCCGCCGGTGCAGGACGCGCCCGGCTCGGGCGACTGCGGGCCTTGGCGGTAGGCCTTGATGAAGGCGGCGAGCCTGCGGTCCTCGGGCCCTGACAGCTCGAGCTGCTTGCCCCACGCCGAGGCCACCACGGGTGCCTTGAGGCCGGCGTACGGGGACAGGACCGCGTACGTGTCGGGCATCGCGGCGGTCAGTGCCCGCACCTGAGCGGCCGGCAGGTCAGGACGGTAGGTGACCCACACCGCCCCGTGCTCCATCGAGTGGACCGCGTTCTCCTTGCGCACCGGCTCGGTGTACGTGCCGCAGTTGAGCCATACGGGCGCGTGCTCTCCCCCGGCGGGCGGTTCCTGCTCGTATGACACCGGCGTGCTCACATGCCCCTGGCTGACCTGGTATGACCGCACCGCCTCCAGCGTGGGCCGGTTCGCCTGCTCTCGAACGATGACCACGGTCACCGCTACTGCGAGTGCGACGACGACTGCCGCGACGGACACCCACAACGCCACGCCGCGACGCCGGTCCTTGGCTCGCTGCGCGGACTGCATGGCCGCCGCTCGCTGGCGCCGATCCTCGCGGCTCGTCGTCGAGGTCGAGGTCGGGTCTGGTTTCAGTTGCTGTCTCTGTCTTTGTCCGGGGTTCGGGGCGCTCGAGCGGGCATCGTTCCGGTCGGTCTTCCTGGCAGTCATGGTTCTCCTGGCCGGGTGAGTGCTGTGCGTGAGGTTGGGGCGCTGCCTTGAGCGTGACGGCCCGGTTCGGACGGGCCTGGGTGTCATCGCGGTTGGACATCGCCCGCCAAGACCGTAACATCTGACCATGCGATCAGATGAAGCGCCCGTGGTTGGCATCGACCAGTGCGTCGAGCACTGCGTGCACCCGGAGACCGTCCGCCACGTCCGGTCAGTCGCCCTGCCCGAGGACGACCTGACCCAGGTCGCGTCCGTGTTCAAGCTGCTCGGGGACCCGACCCGCGCGAAGCTGCTCTACGCGATGCTTGAGGCGGGCGAGCTGTGCGTCTGCGACCTCGCTGCGTCGACGGGTGTCCTTGAGGCGACGGTGTCACAGTCGCTGCGGCTGCTCCGCGCGTCGAAGGTCGTCGTGGCCCGCCGCGATGGGCGCCTCATGTACTACCGGCTCGCCGACGCGCACGTCCGGATGCTGCTCGACCTCACCCGGGAGCACATCACGCACGAACACGAAGCCGGCGGGACTGTCAGCTCTGCCCCGCGTGCCGCCGCGTCCGGGACGGCGTCGGGTGCCGCGCCGGAGGTGGCCGGTCGCGACGCGGCCGGGACTGACCCGGCGGCCTCGACGTCAGTCATGGCCCCGAGCGGCCGAAGGACCCCCAGCGCCCGTGCGCGACACGGCGCCGGCATGTCAGCCGACCTGGTCATTGCGGGCCATCGACGGAGCCGGGCCGCCCGGCCCACCACCGGAGCAGACGCATGAGCCACGGTCACGGCCACAGTCACGGTTCGGCCGCCACCGGGCACCGCTGGCGGCTGCAGGTCGCCTTCGTCCTCGTCGCCGGCTTCTTCGTCGTCGAGCTGGTCGTCGGCCTCAGCTCGAAGTCGCTGGCGCTGATCAGCGACGCCGGTCATATGGCTGCCGACGTCGTCGCGTTGGGCGCCGCGCTCGTCGCGACCCGGATCGCCACACGCAAGGACACCACCGGGCGACGCACCTTCGGGTCGTACCGCGCCGAGGTGTTCGCCTCCGGTCTCGCGGTGCTGCTCATGCTCGGCGTCGCGGTGTACATCGTCATCGAGGCCGTCGGCCGGATCGGGTCCGCGCCCGAGGTCTCCTCACGCCCGATGCTGGTCGTCGGGGTCATCGGTCTGGTCATCAACCTGATCAGCATGGCGCTGCTGCGCGCCGGCGCCGCGGAGAGCCTCAACGTCAAGGGCGCCTACCTCGAGGTCGTCGCGGACACGCTCGGCTCGGTCGGGGTGATCGTCGCCGGCGTCCTCGTCGGGCTCACCGGGTCGGTGTGGTGGGACACCGCCATCGCGCTGGCTATCGCCCTGTTCGTCGGCGTGCGCGCGGTCTTCCTCGGACGCGAGGTGCTGGCGGTGCTCGGTCAGCACGCCCCGGAGGGGATCCATCCGGACGAGGCGGAGAAGGCCCTGTCCGAGATCGCCGGCGTGCTCGAGGTCCATGACCTGCACCTGTGGACGCTCACCTCCGGGATGAACGTCGCGACCGCCCACCTCGTCGCCGCTCCTGCTGGGGACGATGCCGCTGGGCAGCAGGTCGACGGGAGCACCATCCTCGCGGCGGCCGCGGCCGTCATGCGCGACCGGTTCGGCATCGAGCACGCCACCCTGCAGGTCGAACCCGCCGGGTCGACCGCGTGCGCCCAGACGTCGTGGTGACCTGGGCATGACACGGGATCAGCAGCATCACGAACTGCGGCTGCGCAGCGGTGACGGGTTCTGGTCCGGGCCCCACGGCGACCCCGGCCGCACCCCCGTCAGCATCCGGGCGGACGTCCGATGACCGCCCGAAGGGCGGAGCGGGTCGATGTCCGCCGGCGCGACCTGATCGCGGCCGCCGGGGCCCTGCTGACCGGGGTGGCGCTCGGCGGCTGCAGCCAGGGCGGTGCCGCGGCCGCCGAGCAGGCCCGAGCCGGCGACCGGAAGGGCTACGTCTCCGGCGACGGCACCATCGAGCAGATCCCCGCCGAGAGCCGAGCCGCCGCGGTCCAGCTCTCCGGGACGACGCTGGAAGGGCAGCCCTGGTCCAACGCCGCCCTCACCGGCACGGTCCTGGTGGTGAACGTGTGGGGTTCCTGGTGCCCGCCCTGCATCACGGAGGCGCCCGAGCTTCAGGCGGCGTGGGAGCAAATCCAGGGCCGGAAGCTCGCGGTGCAGTTCATCGGCCTGGACAAGATGGAAACCCCAGAGACGGGCCTCGCGTTCCAGGCCCGTCACAAGATCACGTACCCGTCCCTTGCCTACGAAGGCGGCGTCGCGATCCTGGCCCTTCAGGGCAAAGCTGTCGCGACGCCCACCACGCTGGTCCTGGACCGTCTGGGCCGGATCGCGGCCAGGGTCTCTGGCCCCGTCACCGCCAAGATCCTCACCGGCCTCGTCGACGATGCGTTGGCGCAGTCGTGAGCCCCGGCGCCCTCATCGCGGCAGCCAGCGCCGCGCCAGTCGTCACCCCGGGCAGCGGAGATGACCCGGCTCACGGCCAGCCCCTCCAGCACGCGCCGCACAGCCCATGGCTCTGGGTCCTGCTCGGGATCGCCCTGTTGACCGTGGCACTGAGCGCCGTCCTCGCCCGGTCCCGTCGGCGGCGCGCGAGAGACCAGCGACAGCACCCGACATCCGCCGCCGGCGACACCGGGCCAGACACGTCACCGGTGGTGCGAGCCGCCACACCGCGTAACAACTCGGGCCGCAACGCGGGTGATAACGGCTCCCCAGACGACCCGTCGCCGGGCATGCCCGGTGCCTCATCGGGATCGTGGCCGACGGAGCCGCCGAGGTCCCCGGACGGCCCAGGGACGTCGCTATGACGGCCGTGACGCAGGCCGCGGGGCTCGTCGCCTTCCCCGTCGCCGCAGCCGCGCTCGGCGCGACCGTCGCCACGCTTCGACGTCCCGGACCGCGGCTGGTCAGCGCCATTCAGCACTTCGCTGCGGGCGTCGTCATCGCTGCTCTCGTCGGTGAGGTGCTGCCCGACCTCCGACGTGAGGGAAGGCTGCCGGCGTCCGTCGCCGGGTTCGTCCTTGGAGTCGCGGTCATGCTCGGGCTCGCGGCATACGGCCGCCGTGTCGACCAGGCCCGCGAACGTGGATCCACCCGAGCCGACACCCCCATGCTGGACACCCGGCCCGACCTCGGGCCCGGCAGTGGCACGGGACCGCGGCCGGATCCGGCCCGTGGGGTGCGCACGGGCTCACTGGCCCGGCCGGTGACCCGCGCGGCGGGTGCTGCCCTGCCCATTGGCCTGCTGGTGGCCGTGGGGATCGACCTTCTCATCGACGGCATGCTGGTCGGCCTGGGCGCCAGCCTGGGCGCCACCGAAGGTCTCATCCTCACCATCGCGCTGACCCTCGAGATCCTGTTCCTGTCGCTGTCGCTCGTAGCCGAGCTGACCGACTCCGGGCTCAGCAGGACACGCAGCGCGGCCATCTGCGCCGGCCTCGGCCTGCTCACCGCGGTTGGCGCGATCGGCGGCGCCGCCGCTCTCTCAGGAGCGAGCCCGGCTGTGCTTGCCGCCGTGCTGGCGTTCGGCGCTGCTGCGCTGCTTTACCTGGCGGTCGAGGAGCTGCTCGTCGAGGCACACGAACAAGCGGAGACCACCGGTCTGGCCGCGATGTTCTTCCTCGGCTTCCTGCTGATCTACGTCCTCGGCGAACTCGGGGGCTGACCATGCCCGCCATGCACCTGCCCCGATGCCTCGCCCCCACCACCACCAGCGCCGCATCCACCCGGAGCGCTGCCGCGGCCCGGTCGCAGCGGCAACGCATCGGGGCGGGAGCCCCCTGGCGCACAGAACGCAGCCCCCTGGCCAGCTGCACCATCACCCGACCGAACAGGTGGCGACCGTGACGGACATCGACTACGCCGTCACCGGAACCGCCCTCTTCCTGGGGACGGCCCTGTCCGCCCTCGTCGTCTTCTTCCGCCTCGTCCTGACCGGGCGGCTTCCCCGCGCCGCCACGGTGGTCGCCACTGCCGCCGGCTGTGCGGCGGTCATCATCGGTGTCGTCGAAGCGGCCGTACCGCACTAGCCCATCGCCTGCCCAGGAACGAAACGTGCACCGGCGCACGCGCCGGTCCCAGTCGAGCCGGTATGGAACCGCTCAGGGAACCCACACGTTCAGCCCATGTCGTCGCCGAACCACCGAAAGCCCTATCCATGAAACGCAGTACCGTCATCGCCGCCGGGCTCGCCGCGGCCATCGTCGCCATCATCCTGACCGCGCTGCAGCTCACGTCCCCGCGCGCCGCAGATGCCGAACCAACCGCCGGGCCGAGTACCGGGGGCGGCACCACGGCCGGACGACTCGTCCGGGCCGACAGCCACCGCCTCGACGAGGCCGCCGACGGCAAGGTGACCCTCGTGGAGTTCCTCGACTTCGAGTGCGAGTCCTGCCGCGCCGCGTACCCGCTGGTCGAACAGCTGCGCAAGGACTACGCCGGCAAAGTCACCTTCGTCATCCGATACTTCCCGATCCAAAGCCACTTCAACGCGACCAACGCGGCCCTCGCCGTCGAAGCAGCAGCGCAGCAGGGCAAGCTCGAGCAGATGTACCAGCGCATGTACGACACCCAGGCCGAATGGGGCGAGAAGCAGACGTCCGAGGCAGCGCGGTTCCGCGCCGACGCCCTCATCCTCGGCCTCGACATGAACGCCTACGACGCCGCGATCAAGGACCCACAGACCCTGGCCCGGGTCGAGAAGGACCGGCAGGACGGGCTCGCCCTCGGCGTCCAGGGAACCCCCACGTTCTTCCTCAACGGCAAACAGCTCCTCCCGGAATCAGCCGAGGACTTCCGCACACAGATCGACGCGGCCCTTGCCAACGCCCGCTGAACAGCGGAGCACCGGCCGCGGGTTCGCCTGGCTCCTCACCGGGGGCGGGTCCATCGGCCTGCTCGCCGCGGCCGTCCTGCTCGTGGAGAAGTTCGCGCTCCTTCGCGACCCCACGTACGTCCCGAGCTGCAGCATCAACCCCGTGCTGAGCTGCGGGTCGGTCATGTCGACACCGCAGGCCGAGGCGTTCGGCTTCCCCAACCCGCTGCTGGGCGTGGTCGGGTTCACAGTCGTCGCCACGATCGGCGTGGCCCTGCTGGCCGGGGCGCGGCCAACCCGCTGGTTCTGGCTCGGCCTGCAGGCCGGGACGACGGCCGGGTTCGTGTTCGTGCACTGGCTCATCGTTCAGAGCCTCTACCGCATCGGGGCCCTCTGCCCCTACTGCATGATCGTGTGGGTCGTCACGATCACCCTGTTCGTCGCAGTAACGGCACGCAATGTGACCGCTCGCGCGCTTCCCGCACCGCGCGTGCTCATGCGGGCCGCACGCTACCCATCGACGATCGTCGCGGTCTGGCTGCTGGTCGTGGTCGTTCTCGTCGCCGCCAGGTTCTGGGACTACTGGGCTCTGGTGCTGCGCGACGGGATGTCACCGCTGGGCTGGATCGCGGTCGGTGGCGGCCTCTACGTCGCGATGTTGGCGCTGGTGGTGTCCTACCGCCGCAAACCAACCGGCACCGGGGGAACGTGACCTGGGCATCTGCCGAAGGGGCCATCTGACATCGCGAGCGTCACGGCGCGGCCACCGCTCGCTTCACCAGACGGCCGTCGTGTCGGGCTCGCCGCCCCCTGGAGCCGGTCCGGGACCGCGGACATGGCTCTCGAGAGTGAAGGTGGGATCGCGCCCCTTCGCGGCTGCCGTCAGAGTCCAGCGGATGACTCACGTCGAGGCCGGTGGTAGCGCCCGCTGCGCACGATTCCGTAACGACGCCCGCAGCAGTGAGCGGGCGCGCTTCACCGCCGCCGAGAGGGCCACGGCCGGAGCTCGTCGGCGACGACGAGCGGGCCCAAGGCCGAACCCGTCGTCGACTCCCCATCCCTGTCGAGATGGGGCTGGACATCTACCTCGTGGGCGGGGGGACCAGACCCTGGCCGAGGATCCGGCCGTCCGCGTCGTACTCGGTGCCGGCCATCGCCGTGAGCCCGTGGCGCACGTCGGAGATGCTCCGGCCAGTCGCGGCCGCGAGGTTCTCGAGGCTGACGGGGTCAGCCTGGGCGAGCAGGGTCAGCAGAGGCTGCGACAGCCACGGCACGGCGCCGGCCTCGGCGGTGGTCAGGCGTCGGGTGAGTGGTTCAGGTCTGCGGCCATCGGGGTCGTTCTCCTTGGGAAAGGGTGGTTCAGGAGGCGCAGCAGGACAGCTTGGACACGTCGGTGGTGAAGGACTGGGCGGCGATCTTGATGCCCTCGGTCATGGTCAGGTAGGGACACCACAGGTTCGCGACCTGCTCGACCGTCATCCCAGCGTTGAGGATGTATCCGGCTGCGGCGGCGAGCTCCCCGGCGGCTTGGGCGACGGCGGTGGCGCCGACGATGAGCCCGGTGTCGGCGTCCGCCACGATCTTGACGAAGCCGCGGGTGTCGCGGTTGACCAGCGCCCGGGGCACGTACTGCAGCGGCAGAACTCTGCAGTCGCAGCGGATCCCGGCTCGGCTGGCCTGCTCGTCGGTCATACCGACCGCGGCGATGCTGGGGCTGGTGAAGGTGACCCGGGGTAGGTGGGTGTAGTCCAGGACGCGGTCCGCGCCGGTGAACGCGTTGTCGACGGCGACCGAGCCGTGAGCGCCGGCTACGTAGACGAACTGCGGGTGGCCGGTTACATCACCAACGGCCCAGATTCGCGGATTGCTGGTCCCGAGCCTGTCGTCCACGACGACCTCGCCACGGTCGCCGACCTTGACTCCGACGCTGTCCAGGCCGAGACCGTCGGTGACCGGGCGCCGACCCGTCGCCACCAGCAGGTGTGTTGCGCGGTAGTCCCGGCGGGCGCCGTCCACGACCACGGTGGCGACGACCTCGCCGGTGGACTCATCGCGTCGGACCGCGGACATGGAAGCGCCGGTGACGACGGTGATGCCCTCGTCGGCGAAGACTGCCTCGATGACCTCTCCTGCCTCCGGCTCCTCGGCCGATGCCAGCCGCGACCGGGCCAGGACCGTGACCGTGCTGCCGAGCCGGGCAAAGAGCTGCGCCTGCTCCAAGGCGACATAGCCGCCGCCCAGCACCAGCAGCGAGGAGGGCAGCTCCTCCAGCTCCATCGCGCTGGTGGAGGTTAGGTACCCGACCTGGTCCAGGCCGTCGACCGGGGGCGCCCACGGCGCCGAGCCGGTCGCGACGACGTAGAGCTCGGCCTCGACCTGCTGGACCCGACCGTCGGCGTCGGTGACCTCCAGGCTCGGCTGCTCGGGCGTTCCGGTGAACGTCGCGGTGCCCGCCAGCAGGTCCCAGCCGTACTCGGTCACCAGGTCGACATACTTCTCCGACCGCATCGACTCGACCAGGTCCCGCTTTCCGGCCATGAGCGCGGGCAGGTCCACCGGGTCGCTCGACGTACCGATGCCCGGAAAACGGGGGTCGGCGGCGACGTGGCGCGCGTCGGCGGCGGCGAGCAGCGCCTTGGACGGGACGCACCCGGTGTTCACGCATGTTCCACCGACGGTGCCCTGCTCCACCATCACCACCTGCTTGCCGAGCCCGATGGCGTGGATGGCGGCAGCGAACGCACCACCTCCGGAGCCGATGACCGCCAGGTCGTATCGCGTCATGAAACCTCTCCTCAATACCGGCGTCCCCGCATGCGCTTGTCCGCACTGTTGTCGCCGCACTAGTTATATCCGCATATCCGGATGTATGGTTCACAGTGTCATCGATCGAAGGAGTTGTCCATGCCGGCACAGACCGCTGCGCGCGAGGTCGAACGGCTGGGCCTGCCACCCGGCAGCCCTCTGGTGCCAGCCGAGCACGCCGGACGCCGGGTGATGGCCAAGTTCTTCCGCGCCATCGGTGATCCCACCCGGCTGCTGCTGCTCGAGTTCCTCCTCGATGGCGAACGCACTGTCAGCGAGTGCATCGAGCAGGTGGGCCTTTCCCAGTCTCGGGTCTCCTCACACCTCGCGTGCCTGGCCGACTGCGGCTTCGTCACGGCGCGCCGCGACGGCCGGTTCACCCGCTACCAGGTCACGGATCCGCGCGTCGTGCACCTCATCAGCCTGGCGCGCGCGCTGACGGCCGACAACGCCGCGGCACTGGCCGCGTGCGTGCGCATCGACACGTGACCCCCTCGCCGCAACGAACGGAGAACGCACATGATCGACGCTCGCGAAAGCAGGTCGGGGCTCGGTGGCGCGGCGGCCGCGGTCGGCGCGGTCCTGCTCGTCGTCGCGTGCTGCACCCTCGGGCCAGCGCTGATCGCCGGCGGCGCGCTCGGGGTAGCTGCGGCCGCGCTCCATAGTCCAGCGCTGCTCTCCCTGGCCGCCCTGATCCTCGTCGGAGCGCTCGGGTCCGTCATGCGCCGCCGAGCCCGCGCGCGCCGGGGCGGCCGCGCGTGACGGACGAATCTGAGAGGAATCTCAGAGTATCGCCGCCGGCCAGGCATGCCCGGGCTGACCCTTCGCAGTCGCTTCGTCCCTAGACGTACCGACCGCCGAGTTGGCAGCATCCGCCACTCAGCCGCCTCGGGAGTGTCAGCTCTGGCCTGGCGGCGGCGAGGCTCGGATGCCTGGGGTGGTCGCTTTCAGAACGGCGAACCGTCGTCCACGGTGTGGCTCGCGACATGTCTTGCAGGGTCCTTTCCAGGACTGGGTACTCGGTCACGGTGAAGTAGCCGTTGACTCGGAGGTACGCCTGCACCAGTGCCACGGCGTCCATGTCGCTGGCCTCTGAGTTCGTCGGCAGGGACCAACAGGCCGGCGGGTCTTCTTCGACCGTGGCCGCAGCTCGTTGAGTACAGCCCGCAGATCTGGTGAAGATCGCGTTGACGTGGCGCCGGGTAGTGGGGTGCGGCGCACGCCTGTCTCGTGCCCGGTCAGCCGTGCCGCGCGGGTGTGTTGATAGTGAGGCCGTAGCGCAGGACCTCGGCCCGGACGGCCGACTTGGCGAGCGCTCTCGCCGACTGGGGGACGTCCGCATATGCGACGAGCACCGGGGTCACCTCGACGGTGCCGAAGTCGGCGACCACCGAGCGCACGCCGGGGACTGCCGCGAGCCGCGCGAGCATCCGGCGCAGACCGGCCGGACCCGTAAGCCCGCCCACGGCGAGGACCTGGGCTGCTCGGAACGCCGGTGCTGTCGATGCGAGGTCGGCGCGTCGGGGGCCGGTCACGATGCCACACCGGGTACGGCGCACGTCTCGGGCCAGGTGTGGCGCAAGCGGGCCGACCCGTTCGGGTGTCACGGTCACGTGGTGGTCTTCCTTCCTGGTTCCGCGCGATGGGCACGCCGAGGCGGCGCTGTGGCGCCCGGCGCCCGACAGGCTGCGCCTCGGCGGGAGCTCGAGCCGGTTCGGATCCCGCCCCCGTCGCGGCTGTCACGGGCCGGACTGGCTCCACGTGAGCTGGGCCGGTGCCGGGATGGGCGGCGACGAGCGGCGACGGGCGGGGACGGGTGCCTGGCGGCTGCCCATGGCACGGTGCGAACCGGCCGGTCGTCAGTGCCGGTGCCCGCCCGGCATCATGAACATCATCGCGGCCATCATTCCCACGCACAGCAGGGCGAAGATGATCGAACCCGCGCCCGCGACGCCGCTGGCCACCAGGGCGAAGACGACAACAAGCATCGGGATGCAGTAGACGAGCATCAGCAGCCGGTGACCCCATCCCCCCGCTGTGGGCTCGGCGAGGTGGTCGTGCGGCGCCGGTGCGCTCCCGAGCCCGTTCGGCCCAGGCTCGGCGTGCTGCGTGGCGCGCAGCATCCGGTCGTGGGTCGCCGACCCGGGTGACAGGCTGGGTGGGCTGAGTGGGCTCGGTGCTGCGACGGTCGGGTGGTCGGGCCCGAACGGGTAGACGTCGCGGTCGTGGTCCGGGTCGGGCAGCGGCGTACGGTCACGCGGAGTCGTGATCATGACGTCCTCCGGGCGAGGGAGGCCGGAAGGTGCCCTAGCTTCGCGTACAGCGGGCAGTGCCCGAGCGCGCCGGTGACGAACAGGTCGAGCCCGATGAGGATGAGCAGGACCTCGAGCACGACCGCCAGGGCCGAGCCGGCACCGAGAAGCAGGACGATCCCGCTGATCACGGCCAGGCCGCCGACGAGCATCCTGGCTACTCGTTCCATCGGCGTGATGTTGACTGTGGGTCTGGCCCTCATGGCTGCCTCCTGATGACGGACCCGGGCGTCCCGGGTGTGGAAGCCGGGTCGGGAGAGGCCCGATTGGGCCCGTCGTCGGCTCCCTGTTCTTCCACCGTGCCGTGCCCACGTGCCCGTCCGGCAGCAGATCCATGAAGGTTCGCTCAAGGTCGGCCACAGCACCGTTCTCAACTCGCGTGACGGTGCGGTGACCGCACTGCGGGTCACCGCACCGTTCGGCGGTCGCTCCGCGAGCGACCGCCGGCCGGTCGAGAGCCCGTCTCCGAAGCACATCTCCCGAGCCAGGTTCCGGAGCCGGTCCGGGCGGCTGGCGGCTGTCGGCTGGCGGCTGGCGGCTGGCGGCCCAGGTGTCGATGGGGCGGGCTGGTCAGGCGTCAGCGGCGCGGCGGCCGGACGGCGACCCTCATCGCCACGAGCGTCGCGGTCAGCCCCAAGGCCGTCCAGCCGGATGGGCGTTCACCGAGAACGCTCACAGCCAGCGCGATCCCGACGACCGGCGTGAGGAACGTCCACGAGGTGAGCGTGTCGAAGCGGGACCGGCGCGCCTCGGTGAACCAGACGACGGTCGGAGCTGCAGTGCCGACGACACCGAGAAAGGCGATGGAGACGACCAGCCGGGGCGTCCACGCGATCGACGGCGCTCCCTCGGTCGCGACCGCGAGGACCACTAGGGCGCCCCCGCCGATGAGCAGGTGCCACCCCGCAGCCGAGACCAGGTCCATCCCCGTCAGGCGGCGCGACAGCAGCGTGCCCGCGGTGACGGCTGCCGCGGCGAGCAAGGACAGCAGCGCGCCGCTGCCGCCGCCACCGGGCGCCGCCACCAGGATCAGCCCGCCGAACCCGACGGTGAGCGCGGCCGCTGTTCGCGCAGACAGCCGCTCGCCGTAGAGCCACCAGGCGGGAAGCAGGATCAGCAGCGGTTGCGCGTTCGCCAGCACGGCCGCGGCCCCGGTCGACAGCCCCGCCACCCCGGCGAACATCGCAGCAAAGGCCAGCGTGACGTTCACGAGCGCGATGGCACCCAGCCACGTCCACGCCCTCGACCCGGTCGGCTGCGGACGGTGCTGCACGAGGGCGACGGTGACGAGGACAGCGCCGGCGAGCAGGGCTCTTGCCGCGGCGAACCAGACGACGGGAGCGTCCCGCAGCCCCCACTGGATGAACAGGAAGCAGCTGCCCCAGGCGGCCGTGACGAACACCATGCGTGCCGGGCGAGGCCCGGACACGATCAGCTCGCTCGGTCCAGTGGTCGGTCCCGTGGTCGGTCCCGTTGTCGGTTCGGTGGTGGCGCCCGTGGTGCCGCGGCGGCGCCCGACGCCCCGGGAGGAGGCTCGGACCGTTCTGCCGTGGGAGGTGGTCAATGAGGGTTCCGGGGTCGTCATCGTTTCGCCACTCAGCTGTGCAGCAGACGGCTGATGGCCTCGGACACGGCTTCGATAGTCGCCTCGGGGACGTGCTCGGGGCTGTCGGTGACGCATGCCCTGAGGTGCTCCTCGAGCAGGAGGACGGCGACGCTGCGGAGCGCGCTCGATGCCGCGCTCAGCTGCGTCAGCACGTCGATGCAGGACCGGTCCTGCTCGACCATGGCCGCGATGCCGCGGACCTGGCCTTCGGCGCGGTGCAGGCGAGTGACGATCTCGTGTCGTTGCCCGGGGGCGGGCCCGGCCACGCTCGGCGCAGTCATGAGCGTTCCCTTCTGTGTGGTCCGGGCCTTGTGGTCCGGTCCTCGTGGTCCGGTCCTTATGGTCCGGTCCGTCCTCCGGTGGCCGAACGCTGACGGCCACTGGAGGGGCTACCTCGCACCGCTCGAGGCGACGAGGTCGACGCCATCGATCGGCGCCATCGGTCGGCCCGCCGGTCGGGCCCACCGGGGCCCGGTCGACTGCTGCCTGCTACGCGGTGCTGCCGGCGTAGGCCGCCGGGTCCTTCTCGAAGCTGGCCGCGCACGACGCGGAGCAGAAGTAGTACGTCTGCCCGTCGTGCTCGATGGTCCGTGCAGCGTTCACGGTCTCGAGGGTCATCCCGCACACCGGGTCCTTTGCCGTCGTCGGCACGGACGGGTTCGCCTGTTCAGGTGAGGTGGACATGAGGTCGGGCTCCTTCTGCTCTTCCCGTCCGATCTCGACCACCGGGTCGATGGCCGAAGGCGTGACGGCGTCGGGTACCGGCTTGGGACTAAAGGTCTTGAGCCGGTTGGCGTTCGCAACGACAGACAGGGAGGACAGCGCCATCGCGGCCGCCGCGATCATCGGGCTCAGGGTGAGACCGAAGGCCGGGTAGAGCGCGCCTGCGGCGATCGGGATGCCGACCCCGTTGTAGATGAACGCGAACCCGAGGTTCTGCTTGATGTTGCGCATCGTGGCCCGGGACAGGTCCACGGCAGTCACGACCCCGGCCAGCGCGCCGGAGATCAGCGTGATGTCGGAGGACTCGATCGCTACGTCGGTGCCGGTGCCGATGGCCGAGCCGATATCGGCCTGGGCGAGCGCGGGTGCGTCGTTGATGCCGTCGCCGACCATCCCGACGACGCGGCCCTCGGCCTGCAGCCGCTTCACCTCAGCGGCCTTGTGCTCGGGCAGGACCTCCGCGACGACGCGTCGGATCCCGACCTGTCGGGCGATGGCGGCGGCGGTAGCCCGGTTGTCGCCGGTCATCATGACGACCTCGATGCCGCGGCTCTGCAGGGCAGCGACGGCACCGGCCGAGCCGTCCTTGACGGTATCGGCCACGGCGATGACACCGGCCGGGACCCCGTCGACCGCGACGAGGATCGGGGTCTTGCCGTCGCGGGCGAGGCGCTCCTGGGTGTCGGCGAGCGAGCTCGCGTCGATGCCGGCACCGGTGAGCAGTCGCATGTTCCCGACGAGGACTTCACGGCCGGAGACCAGAGCGCGCACCCCCTGGCCGGTGATCGAGTCGAACGCGGCCACGGTCGGCAGGTCGAGGCCGCGCTCGTGCGCCCCGGTCACGATGGCCGCCGCCAGCGGGTGCTCCGAGGAGCCTTCGACCGCGGCGACCAGCGCCAGCATCTCGTCCGCGCCGATCGGGCCGGCGGGGATCAGGTCGGTCAGCGCCGGTGCACCGTTGGTGATCGTGCCGGTCTTGTCGAGCACGATCGTGTTCAGCTTGTGCGCCGTCTCGAGAGCTTCCGCGGAACGGATGAGGATCCCGTTCATGGCGCCCTTGCCGGTCCCGACCGTGATCGACATCGGCGTGGCCAGCCCGAGCGCGCACGGGCAGGCGATGATGAGGACCGAGACGGCGGCCACGAGTGCCAGCACGAGCGCCGGCGACGGGCCGGCCACCGCCCAGATGACGAAGGCCCAGATGGCGATCGCGATGACGGCCGGGACGAAGTAGCTCGAGACCTGGTCGACGAGCCGCTGGATCGGCGCCTTGGACCCCTGTGCTTCGCGGACCAGCTTGATGATCTGGGCCAGCATCGTCTCGTCGCCGACCCGGGTCGCGACGTACCGGAACGATCCCGTCTGGTTGATGGTCGCCCCGATCACCGTGTCACCGGCCGACTTGCTCACCGGGATCGGCTCCCCGGTCACCATCGACTCGTCGACGGACGACGCCCCGGAGAGGACGTGACCGTCGACAGGCAGCTTCTCCCCGGGGCGCACGAGGACGACGTCGCCGGCGAGCACCTCGGAGATCGGCAGCTCCAGCTCGGTGCCGTCCCGTTCGACGCGCGCCGTTCGCGGCTGCAGCCCGATCAGGGTCCGGATCGCCTCCCCGGTGCCGGCCTTCGCCTTCGTCTCGAGCAGGCGCCCGAGCAGGATCAGGGTGAGGATGACGCCGACAGCCTCGTAGTACACCTCTTGGACGTTCTCCGGCAGCACAGCCGGCGCGAGCGTCACCACGAGGCTGTACCCGAACGCGGCGACGGTCCCCAACGTGATGAGCGAGTTCATGTCCGCGGTCCGGTGCGAGAGCGCCAGCCAGCCGGTGCGGTGGATCGGCCACCCGGTGTACACCATCACCGGGCCGACGAGCGCGAGCTGGAACCAGCGGTTCATCAGCAGATCCGGCATCCACGTCACCCCGAAGAACTCGGTGAACATCACCGCGAACAGCACGGGCGCCGTCAGGATCGCGCCGATGATGACCCGCCGCGTCAGGTCGGAGATCTCCGCGGCACGTTCCGTCGCGTCACGGTCGGTGCCGTCAACATCGGCGCCAAGAACGGCGCTCGGGCCAGTGCCGAGACCGCCGACCGGGTCCGGCGCAGCCGAGGGACGACGGCCACGGCCAGGCTGGGGACGAGCCGGCTCCGACTGGAGCGACGCGGGCGACTCGAGCGACTCGAGCGACTCGAGCGACTCGACCGGTTCGGCGCTGGCCGCGTCGGACGGTGGCGCGGTGACCCGGACGGTGCCGCTGATCATGTTCATGCCGCACGCGAACCGGAAGTCGCCCTGGTGCTCTGGGAGAAAGTCGACCGTGGTGGCCGCGTACGCCGGCAGCTGCGCGTTGACCTTGAAGTCGGGCATCACGACCCGGGACGAGCAGTCCCCGCTTTCCTGCCGGTCGAAGATGACCCGGACCGGGGTCCCGGGCCTGACCTCGATCAGATCCGGGCTGTACCCACCTCTGACGGTCACCCGGACGACCTGGATGCCGTCCGCGATCTCCGCGTGCCGCGCCTTCTTCGGTCCGAAGAAGAACCACACGAGCAGGCCGCTGGCGAGGACCGCTGAACTGACGATGACGATGTCGGCGACAGTCATCGAGCTTCACCTCCATCTGCTGGGCACCCAGGCACTCCGAGCGCCGGATACCCATAGCCGGTACGGGTTTCCAGCTCCCACGTAACCGCTGGCAGGTGTCGGGTTCCCGCGCGAACCGTGAAGGTCTGGTCAAGGTTGCCGGCGCCCGTCCTCGGAGGGATTGGCACCGTCAGTGAGGGAGAGCAGCTGCGGGAGGTGCTGGGCCGCGTCGAGATCGCGCTGACAGGTTGAGCATGCGGCGAGATGCTCGGTGAAGGTGCGCTCCTCGTCGTCGCCGAGCACGCCCAGCAGGTACGCGCCGAGCAGGACGTGCGGGAAGAACGGCTGCGACAAGGTGCTCATCGGTGCTCTCCGGCTCTGAAAGCCCACCAGCCAGCCCCGAGAGAGCCCTTGAGGTGAGCTTTGAGGTAAACCCCGAGCGGGACGGGCCGCGGCCGCCGCGTCGGGGGGTCATCTGGTGGGACGTGTGCGGCGCGCCAGTCGCGGGTCGACATCGCGGGGCTCCGTGGTCCGCCGGTCCTACACGTGGTGGTCGCGCGTGCGGGAGGACGGTTCGTCGATGGGGTCAGTCCCCCACCATGCCGGGTCCGCGGCAGGGGTCGCGTCCCGCGTCGGGTCCGGCGCCGCGTCCCGGGTCGGGTCCGGCGCTGCGTCCCGGGCCGGGTCCGGCTGCCGGGGCGGTTCTGGCGGCTGGGGCGCGCCAGGGGTGCTCTGAGCGTGCGATGGTTTCTCGCTTGGGTGCTCGTGGCCTGCGGTGTGCCCAGCGCCGCCATGGGATCCGTGCCCGGCGCCGCAGCCTCCCATCAGGCCGCCGTGCCCGCCGCCGGAGCCGCCGTGGCGGTGGCCCCCGAGATGCATGCCCAGCATCGCGACGATGAAGAAGATCCCGATCCAGTTGCGCTGCAGGAAGTCGGCCATGACTCGCTCCTTGGTCCACGAGACCGGTCACACCGGGTGGTGCGGCCCCTGGTCCCTCACCTGCTACGGTCCGCCCCGCTCGTGAAGGACGCGGTGGCCTCCCGGTCAAGGATCGATGAAGGACCCGCTCGGGTGCCGACCCCACGTCACGGCGGGACGCCGACGCACCGAGCCGCCATCACGACCGCGTCGGTCGCAGCTGATGTCGCGGTCGATGTAGCGGTCGATGTAGCGGCCGGTCTCAGCGCCGGCCAGCCCGACGGTGTTCCCCTCGCCGGCTGGTGACCACCAGGATCCGGCCGGCCAATGCCACAGCGGCGACAGCGAACGAAGCACTGAGCGCGGTCAGGGTCCCGGCCACCGGGCCGGGGGCCATGGCGGCGGCGGCGGACAGGACGCCGACGGCGACGGCCGCCGCGGCGACCAGCACCCAGAAGTTGCGGCGGACCCGCTGGTAGGCGTTCATCACGAGGCTTCCTTCCGGACGATCCGGGGCGGCCGTCGTCACATCGACAGGTGGGCGGCGGGGGTCGTGAACGCCATCAGGAGCGTCAGCACGATGAGGAGGACGACGAGCAGGGCGCCGACCGCCATCGCGACGGGTCGGGTCCGCCACGACCGGCGCGGGCTCCGGTCCAGGAACGGGACCGCGAAGAGGAGCACGAAGAACACGAGCCCGCCCCACAGGATCGCCGGGAGCCCGAACCAGTTCTCCAGGGTGAACATCCACCAGAACGGCCACAGCGGCTTGGTCACCTCGACCCCGGCGACGGGGGTACTGCCGACGGGCGGCGGGAAGAGGACGGCCACCGCCGTCAGTGCCCCGAGCAGGACCAGCCCGAGGGCCCCGACCCGGCGTAGGTGATGCGTGAACGGCTCCGAGAGCTCCTTCGGCGTTTCGTCCGCGGGGAGCGCCATGTCGGATGTGAGGTCGGATGTGAGGTCGGATGTGAGGTCGGGCGTGAGGTCGGGTGTGATGTCCGGGTCCCCGTCGGGCGTGCGGCGCGGGCCCGGGTCGCGCAACGCGGGATGGCTCGAGATCTTGTGGCGTCGGATCAGCAGCGCGTGCACGACGACCAGCACGAACAGGAGCACGGGAATGAGCATGATGTGCGCCGAGTACAACCGGACCAGGATCGGGGTGTGCTCGGCGAACGAGCTCGAGAACCAGAACCCGGCGCCGCCGAGCAGCGTCCCGAGCTCGAGGTTGTGACCGAGGGCTTCGTACGCCTCCTGGTCCCACTTGAGCACCGTCCCGGTGAAGATCGCGAGCAAGGTCAGCCCGAACATGCTGACGCCGATCAGCCAGTTCGCTTCGCGCGGCCGCTTGAAGGACCCGTGGAAGAAGACCCGGATCAGGTGCAGCGCGGCCAGCACGTACATCGTCTGGGCCGTCCAGAAGTGCAGCGACCGGATGAACCGGCCGAGTGGGACGTCCTGCACGATGGTGCGCACGCTCGCGTTGGCCACCTCGGGTGTCGGGTCATAGAACTGTGCCAGGACGATGCCGGTGGCGACGAGCACCAGCAGCGACACGGCCGTCAGGCCGCCGAGGCTCCACGCGAGGTTGTTCGCGTGTTCCGGGACGGGGTATCGCAGCGCGTCGAGACCGAGCCGCTCGTCGACGACGTCGATGAGCCGGCGCCAGCGGGAGCGGTCACCCGCGCGCGACGGGGCCCGGCCGGCGGGAGTGGTCGGCATCGGGCCGCTGCCCGAGTCCGGGCCCGAGTCCGGGCCTGGCTCCGGTTCCGGCTCCGGGACGACCGAGGCGGTTCTCGAGGATGACATGAGGGTCACTCCCCTTCGCGTGGGCTGGCGTCGGAGCGCAGCGTGTGGATCGAGTGCGCGGGTCGGTAGCGCACGCTCAGGACGATGCCGGCGACGGCGGCCACGGCAGCTGCGGCGAGCAGGCCGGCGTCACCCCCGTCGAGCGGGCCACGGCCCGGGAGCTCGTCGGCGACGACGAGTGTGCCTGCCTGCTCTCCGGTCGCGAGACTGATCACCGGTAGCCCAGCGGGCACCTGCAGGACGTGGCGCACGTCCAGGCCGGTCACGTCCACCTTGGCGCCGATGGCAGCTTCGAGCAACGTCCGCACGCGGGGCATGTCACCGGCCCGCAGCGCCGTCATCGCCAGGTCCACGTCGGCCAGGTTGACCCCGTCCGGCTCGGTCGAGGCCTTGGCATCGTCGAGCTTGTCGGTGATCGCCGCCATGTCCTGCGGGGTGTTGACGACCAAGGCGATCGCCTGCAGGACGCTGTCGCGGGCCGGCACGTCCGCCTCGTCGCCGTGCCCGAACGCGGCTTGCGGCAGGCTCAGCCCGCCGGCCAGGACCAGCACCGCCAGCGCTCGGTGCGCTCCGTGCGCTCGGTGCGCTCGGGGCGCCCGGTGAGCTCGGTGCGGTGGCGCGTGGGGCACCCGGAGCCCGACGCGCGGGCCGGCCGGGACGGCCCGGCCCGCGCTGGCGGCCGGGCGAGCACCCGTGGCCGGTGCCGACTGGATTCCCGGCGCACCGCCGGTGACGGCGCCGTCTGCTGCTGCATGTGCGCTGGTCATGGCCTGCGCCTCCGGTCTGGTGCTGCGCAACCCGGTGCGACCCGGCGGTCAGCCGGCTCGGCGGGCCTACAGAGCAACGGTCTCGCCTCCGGACCGCGACCACCTGTCGATTCGGTGCAGATTTCATGAAGACCACCGCGTTCGACGGGGGCATGGCTGCACCCTCGCTGCAAGGGACGCTGTAACCCTCGCTGTATCGAGGCCCTACCGGGCCGACCAACGGGGACAGGCCACTGGACCCGCGCAGTGGTCTCGCGCATGGCTACCCTGGGTGCCGACAGACGTGCTGCCGGGCGGCATCGGCGTCCGGCTCTCGACCGCTCGGCTAGGACCTCAGCGGCGCGGACACGGTGATGGCCCCGTGTACTGCGACTCCGGGGAAGGGGCTGTAGTCGACAGAGTCTTCGAGCACCTCTGGCAGCATCACGATGAACTCGTACTCGAAGCCACTCGGCAGCAGGCCAGCCTCGATCGGAGGCATGCGGAAGCGTAGGGACAGTCGCGGACCGTCGGGTGACGATGAGATCGCGGCCTCGGCCCGGACAGCGTGGGCCAAGGTGCCTCGAGCGACCTCTTCGGGGCTGGTCCGAGCGCGCTCCACCAGTGCGAGCAGACCGTCGATGACACGATCGAGGCGCTGGTGGCCGCCGCGTTCGTCAGCGAGGTCGAGGTAGTCCTGCGTGCTGGGCATGAGCTGGTTGTCCCCACCGGCTCCGCGGGTCTCCGCCGTACCGGCGCGGCTCACGAACAGGTTGTAGTCGTGCTCGGGCGTGAAGCCAAGAAGCCAGACCACGGCGTGCGCACCGTCGTGCCAGGTAACGGCGCGCTGGCCGTCCCGGCCGTCCAGTTTGTAGATGTCCGCGCGATGCACCTTCGACAGCGGGGCCTCAGTTCCGCGAGGGTCTAGCGCGCGCATTTTCGCGAACTTCTCCACGATGTCCGGGTACCCCGTCACAGCGGCGACACCGTCGAGGTCTGCGGCACCGCACGCCTTCGCGCCCAGGTCTTCCAGCGCCCGTAGGGTCAGTCTCAGTTCGTACTCGCCATCCAGCGGGTCAGGCCACTCGTGGTCCTCCAACGTCACGGTAGGCGCTTCGGCGCGCTGGCCGTCTCCGCAGCGTGACGGGCGTCCGCCCTTCGCTGCCGTTCCATCACCGCGTGCAGAGCAGTGCGGTCTCCACCACGCGCGGCCAGCGCCGCTGCGCGGCGCTCCTCCCGAGTCGGGGGCTCGTCGAGATCGACTCCCGCCTGCGTCAGGCTGTCGCGCACGCGCGCCGCCTCTGCCCGGGCATCCTCCGCGGCTCGACGACGTGCGTCCCGCAGGGCTAGGACTTCCTCACGCCGGTAGCGGTGATGAGCGCCGACGCGGTGGTCCTCAAGCAGGCCGGAGCCCGCCCACCGGACAACTGTCGGTCGGGACACGCCAAGAAGTGCGGCGGCTTCCTCGGGCGAGATCATGCGCTCGGTCGTTGTCGTCGTGTCGTGGTGCTCCAGAAGCGCTGCGACGCCACGAACATCGTCCTCGGAGGCTGCCAACAGCATCGCCACAACGCGACCGCCCAGTTCCGTCAATGGGACCGAGTCTCCAGCGGCCGTCACCGTCGCCCGGGCATGCCGCTTGGCCACCGCGGTCTGGAACGACGACACGTGTGCGCCGCTGGCCACCAACGGGTTCACCGAAGACATGAAGACTCCTCTTTAACTGGAACAACTGAACATGATAGTGCGCTTCCGGGGTGCGTCTGTCAATGGTCCGCCCAGGCCGCGGCGCGGGAAGGTCTGGAAGGCCCTCTGGCATCGGCCGGCGTGCCCCCTCGCACGACGGCCACCAGCACCGTCAGCGGCAAATCCGGTAAACGTCTCGTCCGATGTCTCGTAACCCGCAGGGCGTGAGTCTGAGGCAAGGGTGGACATGATGGTCAGGGGCTGCCTGCAAAGCACGGGCCTCATTGAGGTCGCCCATCTGCGTGGCCTGGCGTGTCCTGATGCAACCTTTCGGGGTGCGTGCCCGTATAGGGGCGTCAAGTTCGCTAGAAGGTCACGGGAGATGAGGGTGGATGCGGGGATCGGTACAGAGGGAGCGTGACGCGTCGTTCACGGCCTTCATGCGCGGTGCACAACCCTCTCTTCTTCGGACTGCCTATTTCTTGTGCGGAGACGCGGACCTTGCCCGGGAGCTCGTTCAAGACGCGCTCGTCCGCACGTACTTGGCGTGGCCCAAGGTGCGCCAAGAGACCGCGTTGGCCTATGCCCGTCGGATCTTGGTGAACGGTCGGGCCGATCACGGGCGGCGGATGCGACGTGAGGTGCCCAGCCCCGTCCTGCGCGAGGTGCTGGTCGAGGCCGACACCTCCCATGTGGAGCGGGAACAACTGGTGGAACTACTCGCCCAGCTGCCTGAGCAGCAACGCAAGGTCATCGTCCTGCGGTACTGCGCCGACCTGTCCGAGCGGCAGACCGCAGACCTGGTGGGCCTGTCGGTCGGTGGGGTGAAGTCCGCGGCCTCGCGCGGACTCGCCGCGCTCCGTCAACTAGCCATCTCGAGCGAAGGAAAAGTTCATGAGCACTGACGTCGAAGCGTTCGTTCGCCACGTCTTCACCGACAGCGAGATCCCCGCCGGCGAGGTCGACCCCGGCGACGTTGTCGCCATCGGTCACCGAGTGCGCCGCGTCCGACGGCGCCGAGCGGTCCTGTCCGGAGTCGCGGCCTCGGGCCTGGTCGCCTTTGGGATCGCCCAGGCGGTGGTCCCCGCGACTGGCACGCCGCTGAGCCCGCTGGTCTGGGCCGCCGGTGAAGGCATGCCGGGGAGTGAGGTCGGCGCGTGGGTCACCGCGAACGGGCACCGTTACGTCATTTCAGTCCGGGATGCCTACCTCGGGGATCGCAGCGAGTTCGTCCTTTCCCGGCTGAACCACGACGGGTCGGAAAAGGTCCTGATGTCTGCCGGAGAAATCCGTGCCGAGGACCTGCCATCGGTGGGGTTCGCAGTCAGCACCGAGCCCGGCGCGACCTTCGCGCTGTTCCCGGCCGGAGCCCACGACTTCCGGGCCACCGACGACCAGACCTCAGAGGCTTTGGCTATCTCCACGATGAAGATTTCCAGCCCCCACGGAGGTCCTGACTACGTCGCGGTCGCGCTGGACTCGAGCCGGCAGGCCGGCGACTGGCTCCACCCCTCGATCACGTGGATCGATGGGCAGGGCAAAGCACAGTCGTGGGCTTGGCCGAAGTAGCTCCGTAGCGGCAGCGGGGCCCCACAACAGCGCCTCGGCAACGTCCGACTCTCGGACGGCCGATCACCCACATATCCCTGATGAGAGTGCGCGCTCATCGGCATGATGGGCACTCACCATCCGCGGCATGACCGGGCGAGCGTAGCCGCCCTCAACGCGGCATGACCGGGCGAGCGTAGCCGCCCTCAACGCGGCATGACCGGGCGAGCGTAGCCGCCCTCAACGCGGCATTTCCGGTTGAGCTACTCGATGTACCCGGAGGAACCGACTTGGCTTAGGAAGTTGCGGATCGCGTCCTCGAGCTCGGCCTCGGATTGCCGTTCGCCGCTGTAGGACGAAGTCGCGAAGCCGTACCCTTCGTTAGGACCAGAAAGCCAACGGATGTCATAGACGCCGGGGTCGCTGGCCCGCTCGGCTACCTGGAAACGCTCGCCGTCGACTTCTATGACCGCCATGGCGAGAGGCTACCGATGCGCGGCTGGAGCTTGCGATGCCCCAAAGGGTTGGCGACCGCTATCCAGTGAACCGTCGGACTTGCGACCACGCTGGATCAGGCTCCGCCTGCACGTCTACAACGCTCGTCCGAGCCGCCCACTCGGCAATGGCGGCGTCGACGTTTTGGTCCTCGCCGTCCGTGTAGTAGTGGAAGGTGCGGACCCCACGGTGAGTTTCGGAGGCCACCAGCCTGCCGCGAGCACCGATAATCGACGCCAGTTCGTCTTCGAGACTGCGAAGGGAGTCGAACACTGCGCCATCCGCCGGGAAGCCGTTCTCTCGAGCCGGGTACACGGCGCTGATGACCTGGTGTCGGTCGAGCGTGGGGAAGTCGATCCACCGCACTCCTCGCTGGAACACTGCAGTGCCGGGGAAACCGTCGCGATCCTCGAACTCCGCCAACTTCCACTGATCGTCGTCGCGAGCCGCCACCAACTGATCGACGGCGGCAACTACTTCATCTGCCCTCCGTGCTGGGTCGAGCGCCTCCGGCCATGCCTTGATCTCCCCCACCCAGCGCTCGACATCGTCCTCCCCGAGCAGCCAGTCCAGCAACATGTAGCTCACTTGCATCCGCGCTGGTTCGGGCATGGTGGCGAACTCCGGGTGGTGCACTCGGAGATGGACGCGCATCGCCTGTTCGTCCGTCTCGATGTCGAAGGTGGTGCGGGACAGGTCGAGCTGGCTGTCGCCGAAGCCGAGGACGGTCCCAAGCGCATTCGGGTCTCGTTCTTGGCTGGACCGGAACTCCCATGTGTCGTTCGGGGCTGGCGCTGCTCGAAGCCAACGCTCAGCGGCCGGCCGTACCTCGGCGATGCCGCCCGCAGAAACAGTCAAGCGGTGCTGCGAGCCCGAACCCGGCCCGAAGTGCCACGTCAGGTCAGGATGGATGGAGGTCACCAGACGGTTGAGCTCGTCCGTCGCTGTCGACACACGGCTCGGATCGAGTCGGTGACCATCCGCTCTCCACCAACTCCAGAACGCGCCGATCGGCGACTGACCCAAGACAGCCCTCTGCTTCTTCGCGAAAAGTCTCACGGGCGGAGTCTTCCATTCGGACGAGGCTTACCGGTTCAAAGGGGAACCGGGATGCTGCCCCGGATCCCTGAGCGCCACCGGCAGCGCGTCGGACGAATCCAGGGAAGGATTCCACCCGCGGGATCGCTCCATCGGTGAGAGCCCTGCATCGGCAGGATCGCAACGTCCGACCATCGGCACGACAGGAAGAGTGCTTCCGCGTTCCGTGAGCGCACTGGGCCCAACCTGTGCCGTCGGCACCTGCCCATCGGGGGTCCTATGTCCCCGCAGGTCAGCGCGTTTCAGCCATACGCCCGCGCGCGAGGACGCCGCGGCGTGCAGCGGCGCACCGTGGACGACGGGCGGGCGGTCCGTTCCTCCGGGGCAGTCTTGGAGCGCTTCGGTCAACCGTCGGGGTGGCCGGCCACGTCCGGCCGGTCGACCGCGCCAGCGTGGCGATGGCTGGCCGGCGCCGGCGCTGGCGCGTCCGGTGCCGCGCCACGGGCGGTGGGCGCCGCTGGGCTGGGGGCGGGCAGGTGAAGTCGCTTCAGCATGAGCGCGTTCACGGCGACGATCAGGCTCGACCCGGACATGGACAGGGCCGCGATCTCGGGCCGCAGGGTCAGGCCCCACGCAGAGAACACGCCCGCGGCGATCGGGAGCGCGATGACGTTGTACCCGACAGCCCACCCAAGGTTCTGCCGCATCTTGCGCAGGGTGCCGCGCCCGACCCGCAGCGCCGTGGGAATGTCGAGCGGGTCCGACCGCATCAGGACGACGTCGGCTGTCTCAATAGCCACGTCCGTCCCGGCCCCGATCGCGATGCCGAGGTCTGCCTGCGCGAGCGCCGGCGCGTCGTTGACGCCGTCGCCGACCATCGCGACCCGACGCCCGGACTGCTGCAGCCGCGCGATCTGGTCTGCCTTGTCGGCCGGAAGGACTTCGGCGATGACGGTGTCGATGCCGAGCTGGCTCGCGATCCGCTCTGCGGTCGCCTGGTTGTCCCCCGAGAGCATGACGACCTGGGCGCCGAGCTCATGCAGGGCACGGACCGCGTCCGCGGACGTCTCACGGGCCGCGTCGGCCAGCCCGATCACGGCGACGCCGACGCCGTCGACCCCAACGAGGACCGCGGTCTGTCCAGCGGCTGCGAGCGTGTCCCGCTGGGTGAGGAGGTCACCGAGCTCGATGTTCTCCGTCGCCATGAGACGCCGGTTGCCGATCGTGACACGGTGACCGTCGACGGTCGCTACAGCCCCCTGTCCGGGCACGTTACGGAAGTCGGTGGCGACCTGGTCGCCGCGCCCGAACGCCGTGGCGTGCGTCACGACGGCGGCGGCCAGCGGGTGCTCGGACTCCTTCTCGACGGCGGCCACGAGACCAAGAAGCCTCGCCGTGTCGAAGCCGGCGACGATGACCTTGGTGACCTCGGGTGCGCCCTTGGTCAGAGTGCCGGTCTTGTCCATGACGACGGTGTCGATGCGCGCCGAGGTCTCCAGGGCGGTCGCGTTCTTGAAGAGCACGCCGCGTTTCGCGGCCAGGCCGGTCCCGACCATGATGGCGGTCGGGGTGGCGAGCCCGAGGGCGTCCGGGCAGGTGATGACGACGACGGTGATCGCGAAGAGCAGGGCGGTCTCGACGCTCGCGCCGGTGCCCAGCCAGACCAGGAAGGTCGCCAGGCCGCCGACGATGGCGACGAGCACCAGCCAGAACGCGGCCCGGTCGGCGAGGCGCTGGCCGGGCGCCTTCGAGTTCTGCGCCTCCTGGACCAAGGCGACGATCTGGGCCAGGGCGGTGTCGGCCCCGACCTTCGTGGCCCGCACCCGCAGCGTCCCGGTCGTGTTGATCGAGGCACCGATGACCTCGGAGCCCTCACTCTTGGCGACGGGAAGGCTCTCGCCGGTCACCATCGACTCGTCCACCTCGGACTGACCCTCCTCGACCCGCCCGTCCGTCGGGACCTTCGCGCCGGGCCGGATGAGCAGCAGGTCGCCGACCACGACGTCCGCCGTCGGGATCTCGACCGGCTGGCCACCCCGCAGCACGGTCGCCATCGGCGGCGCGAGGTCGATGAGGGTCCGGATCGCCTCGTTCGCGCCGCCGCGGGCCCGCATCTCGAACCAGTGCCCGAGCAGGACGAACGCGGTCAGGACCGCTGCGGCCTCGTAGAAGACCTCACCGCCGCCGCTGAGGGTGACGCCGACGCTGTACAGCCATCCCGCGCCGACCGCGACCGCGACCAGAACCATCATGTCCAGGGTCCGGTTGCGCAGCGCGCGTACGGCACCGTCGAAGAAGATCCACGCGGAGTAGAACACGACCGGCAGGCTCAGCAGGAAGGTCCACACGTCGTCGCGGAGCCCGAACGGCGCCGGGAGGGTGAAGCCGAGCATGTCGCGGCCCATCGGGGACCACAGCGTGATCGCGACCGCGAGGACGGCTGCGACGATGAACCGGTTGCGCATGTCCCGGACCATGGCGTCCATCGACCGGCCGGCGTGGCCACCGTGTCCCATCGTGTCGTGCGGTGACCGCCCCGTCGTCTCCGCGTCGTGCGGCGAACCCACCGCGTGCTGCTGGCCTCCCCCGCTCGCGTGACTCGCCCCGCCGTGGCTAGCCCCGCCGTGACTGGCGCCGGCGTGTCCGGCTGCGGCGGCAACGTCAGCGGGCGCCGACGCATGGGCGTCCTCACGAACGCAGATGTGCGCGGGTGCGGACTCTCCCGCGCAGGCGAACCCGCACTCGCGCACCCATTCCTGAAGCTGCTCGACACTGGTGTCGTCGCTGTCGAACTCCACGGTCGCGGTCTGGGCGACGGCGTTACCGGACACCGCGAGGACGCCTGGTCGAGCGATCAGGGCCCGTTCGATGGCGGGCACGGACGTGGCCCAGTGCAGGCCCCCGACATGCAGGACGATCGTCTCGGTCATGGTGCTCCTGTCAGCGACCCCACAAGAGGGTCATATCGTTGTGTGTCATCGTGGCGATGCTTCACAGCACGGGGCGCCGCGGATGCGCTCCGGTCTCGCGCCGTTCCGGGGACTTCAGGGCTCCGGGGACTCCGGGGGCTCCGGGGACTCCGGCAGCGCCAGGTGCGGCGCGACCGTCGCCGCCGCTCACCCCGGTCGACACCGGGGGCGGCGCAGTCCGCCGGCGCGGTCAGCCGGCCGGGGGTGTCGCGACGGCCAGTGCGCATCAGCGGCGGTGGTCCGTAGCGCGCATCGTCCCCATCATGACGCCCGTCTAGGTGAAGCATCCGAGACCGAACAGGTAGGTGAGCTCGCCGACCGCGCCGCTGACCTGGGCGTCGGACCCGAGGACGTCACCGTAGGAGAGACATCCCCCGACGGGACGACGCCAGCCACGGCGCGCGAGCCCGGCAGGCAGTGCGCGGGCCGGGGACGAGCCCCCGAGCCGTCCGCCTCTGCTGGTGCGTGTCGCCGCCACCGCCTGCTCCTGTCGAACGTCGCGAGTCGGGCGCGAACGCGCAGCCGCGACCTAGAGGAGCGGTGCCGTTCCGAACCCTTCGACGGTCACGGTCACATCGGGACATGCACGTCTGGCAGTGAAGTTCTGAAGATTTGGTCAAGATGCGCGACAGGACGGCACCCGGGTCTGGCACCGCAGCCCACCCACGGCCCACCCAACGCCCCACCCACTGCCCCACCCACTGCCCCACCCACTGCCCCACCCACTGTCCCACCCACTGCCCCACCCACTGCCCACCACGGCCCTCCCCCACCGCGGCCCCACGCCGGGGATGAACGTGCCCGACGCAGCCGCCACTCGGGTGGTCACAGCGAGGCGGCTCGCAGCAGGGCGCGCATCAGCGGAGTCGCAGCAAGCCACGCGTCGGGGCCCCGGCCCAGAGCGGCCCAGTTCCGGTCCGCACGGCGATCGCGCCCACGAAGAGGCATCGGCCCCGTGACGGGCGTCCCTGCAGGCCCCGGCTGGGCGACACGGTGTGGCGCTCGCGCGTCTGGGGCACCCTGCGCGGCGTCCTCGGCAGCCGCCGCAACGGCAAGGAGGCGGAAGGCGACCTCGCGGCGCAACACGAGCAGGTAGAAGACGTCGCGGTGCGCGCGGAGGAATGCCACCAGCTCCTCGAGCTCGACGGCGGTCAGTGTGGCCAGCGCGCGACGGGTTCCGTCGCGCTCGACCCAGACCCGGCCCTGGTCGAAGACGCGCACGTCGAAGGGAGCTCGTTCCTCACTCTGGCCAGCGCCGTGTGCGGGCTCGTCACGCCCCACCATGCGCCACTAGTGTAGACCTCTACACTCGTTCGGCGACTGCCGCCGCCTGCGTCCGACCGGTCGGGGTCAGCCAGTACCCATGCGGTATCCGACACCCCGGACCGTGTCGACGAACCGGGGACTGGACGGGTCATCGCCCAGCTTGCGGCGCAGGTGCGCCACATGCACGTCCACGATGTGCTCGTCACCGACCCACGCGGCGTCCCAGACCTCGTCGATGAGCTGGCGGCGCGAGTAGGCCAGCCGGGGCCGGTCCGTCAGGACCGCGAGGATGTCGAACTCGGTTCGGGTGAGCTCGACGGGCTGCCCGGCCACGTGCACCTCGCGGGACTCGACGTCAACGGACAGGTCGCCGAAGGTTCGGATCGCCTCACCCCGGTCCGATGACGGGGCGGACCGGGGCCGGCGCAGCACGACCTGCACGCGCGCGACGAGCTCGCGCGGGCTGAACGGCTTCGTGATGTAGTCGTCGGCCCCCACCGACAGGCCGACCAGCTTGTCGACCTCGTCGTCTCGCGCGGTGAGCATGAGGATGTAGCAGTCGGAGAAGGTGCGCACCTGTCTGCACACCTCGACACCGTCGAGCCCGGGCAGCCCGAGGTCGAGCACGATGGCGTCCGGCCGACCCGTGCGGGCCGCGTCGACGGCGTCGTGGCCGTTGTGGACCAGGTCGACCGCGTAACCGGCACGCTCGAGGTACGCGCCGACCATCTTGGCCAGGTCCTTCTCGTCTTCCACGACGAGGATGCGCGCGCTCGCGGCCCCGGACGTCGGGCCGGTCGCGGGAGCCCTCGACGGCGTCGCGGGTGGGTGGGCGGGGCTGCTCATGTCCCCAGTGTGGCCTGCTCGGACGGCTTCACAGTTCGGGACCGGCCCTTCGGTGGGCTTCTTCGTCAGATCTTCACGGAGCCCACGGGTGATCGTGACGGGTGCGGCACACGCTGGACCCATGATGTGGGACACAGGGTTGGGGCTGGGCGCCGGGATGTGGCTGCTGATGGTGGTAGTCACCGTCGCCTTCTGGCTTCTGGTGGCGGTGGCCGTACGCGAGGTGCTGGCACCGTCGCACCGTCTGCGGGCTCGGCGACGGCGCCGCCGCCAGCTCCACCCGCTCCAGCGGAACGGGGGTGAGGAGCGAGGTCCCGCGCCAGCCACCCGCCCCGGCGGGGTGGGAACCGGCCCGCGGGCGTCGGAGACGTCGGAGACCGTACGGGCCACGATGATCAGTTCGGGCGACGCGTTGTCGGCCCTGCAGGACCGGCTGGCTCGAGGTGACATCGACGTCGACGAGTACGCCCAGATCCGGCGGGCCCTGGTCCAGTCGCATCCGGCGGTGGACGTCGACGACCCGGCAGGCTCCGGCGTATGGCTGAAAAGCGCCTGACCTGAAGTGACGCGATGAGATCGGCTGGTGGCGCCGGCGCGGCCCGGGTCAGCGTTAGTGCACGGTCGGGAGGGCACCGCTACTTCAGGCAGCGCATTCCTCTCTTGAGCCTCTCCCGGCCCTAGCGATGCCCGAGGCTGCGCAGGCCATGTGCGAGCCACACCGCGAACGATGGGCAGCCGAAATGAGAGCGACAACCTCAGGCACCTAAGCCCCAGCCCGGCCAGGCCAGAACCTGACCCCATTCTCTAAGTAGCCGAGAAGCGGACGTGAGCTGCCCGCCGCTCTCGGCGGCTCCAGCGGACGCGTTATCTGTTTTAGAGGGTTTTACTACGAACAGGTAAAGCGCCCTAAAACCTGTAACGTGTCGGTTGTGCAGGCGCTGACCAACCCTTACACCCCGAATGCCGGAGCCGAGCCCCAGGCGGTCGTCGGCCGTGACGACCAGCTCAGCTCATTCGACCTTCTGCTGGCCCGCATCGAGTCCGGCCGCACCGAGCAATCCATGATCATCACTGGGCTCCGCGGGGTCGGCAAGACCGTCTTGCTGGGCCAGTTCCGCAGCAAGGCGCTGGCCAGGGAGTGGGTCGTCCTCGAGCTGGAGGTGAGCAAGAACGACGACTCGGAGTTCCGACGTGACTTGGCGACAAGGTTGCGCACCGCACTCTTCGAGCTGTCCCCGAAGGCCCGGTGGACGGACCGCTTCAAGCACGCCGCCGCCGTCCTCAAGTCCTTCACCGTCAGTGTCGACGCCGCGGGGGGCTGGTCGGCTGGGCTGGACGTCGAGGCGGCGGAAGGGTTCGCCGACCACGCCAACCTGGCCCTCGACCTCACCGACGTGTTCCTCGCCATCGGAGAGGCGGCTGCCGAGCGCCGCCGCGGGGTCGTCCTGCTCCTTGATGAGGTCCAGTTCCTGAGCAAGCCGCAGCTGGAGGCGGTCATCGAGGCCCTGCACAAGATGGTGCAGCGGAAGTTGCCCATCACGATGGTGGGCGCCGGACTACCCCAGATTGCCGAGCTCGCCGGCGACGCCAAGTCGTACGCCGAGCGCCTGTTCAAGTTCCCGGCCATCGGCAATCTGTCAGCCGAGGACGCGAAGGCGGCGCTCTCCCGACCCGCTGCCGACGAGGGGGTCACGTTCACTGGCGAGGCCCTCGACGAGGCAGTGGCCATCACCGGCGGCTACCCGTACTTCCTCCAAGAGCTCGGCTACGCCGTCTGGACCGTGGCCCAGAACCCCACCATCACTCGCGACGACCTCACGCTGACCGTGCCAGGCTACGAGGCCAAGCTGGATGAGTCCTTCTTCCGGGTGCGCCTGGACCGAGCCACCGAACTGCAGCGGGCGTACCTGCGAGCGATGGCCCAGCTCGGCCCGGATCCGCAGAAGGCCTCGGACGTCGCCGACCTCATGGGTCGCACCTCACAGAACCTGGGACCCACCCGCGCCGAACTCATCAACATGGGCCTGCTCTACACCCCCGAGCACGGATATGCGGCCTTCACCGTTCCTCACTTCGACCGGTTCCTGCTTCGGGCCATCCCAGAGCTGGACGTTCCGGCGCTGAGGCGGCGAGGGCCGCGAGCGGGGTAGCCGGCTCACTGCCGCCGCAGCGTCAGCGCGGGAATGTCGGGATCTGCCGCAGTTCGGATCTTCTTCCATGTCGGAGACCATGGAGACATGACAGTCCAGCTGCTCACCCATGACGACGCCGCGCCCCTGCAACCTGTGCCGTTGTCGTACGCGAGAGAATGGACCGCTGCCCCCGAGGTCCCATCGGAATACCGACACTTCCAAGTCGAGAGGCGCTTGAAGCGCAGGGACTTCGACGGCGCCGCACGCGATCTGAAGGGCTGGCTGATGCATGAGAAGGCGGGCCTGCGTGTCCATGCCTCCGATGCGACTGCCCAGGCGGGCACGGTCGCAGTGATGCGACTCGGTCCCGGGCCGCTGTCATTGCGGATCCCGTGCCGAGTGGCGCAGGTCTTCGACGAGCCAAGGCGCAAGGGGTTCGCCTGTGTCACGCTGCCGCCCATGACCCGGTGCTTGGATGAGCTGCGCGAGGACCCTCAGTGACCGACACGACCCAGACCACGCTGCGCGCCAGCGGCGGCTACCTCACCCTGTTCGACGGCGCCCTGCGCGGGCACGCGTCCGTGCCGGCACTTCCCCCGCCGGGTGGTGCCGTCACGGCCAGCGCGTCCGAGCTGGTGCTCCATGTCCACGCCGAGTTGGTCCCGATGCGACTGTTCATCCGGGCCGGTACGGCGGACGAGCTGGCACAAGAGTTCGACCCGCAACCCTCCTCGTCCGGAGCGGCCGGTGAACCGTTCACCACGGTGCTGACGACGACGTTGGAGCTGCCCACCGGCCGGCTCCTGGTGAACACCTCCGCGGGCGCCCAGGTCAGCCTCGAGGACTTCTCGGCCGGCACCGGGACTTTCCACGTCAGGGTCCGAACCCGCGGAGGTGCCGCCGCCGGCCGCATCGAGGACGAGTACCGGGACGCCGACACCGACGGGCTCATCGAGCAGCTCGGTCCCGAGGAGTGGGCCGTCGACCTCTACCGCTGACCCCGCCCACCCCGCCCGCGCCCCCACGCTCACGCTGCTGGCCGTTGCGAAAGGTCACCAGCGCAGTACTTCGATCGGAGTCCCTTCTCCGATTTCACTCTCGCACGCCAGAGAACGCACTCATCCATCCGCCGCGCTCAGGATGGACTCAGTCCGAGGCGAGCGCTTGAGCGCGCGGGCTCCCCCTAAGCGGGAACCGCAGGTCAGACAGTCGCAGGATGGCGTGTTGAAGATCGCCGTCGCGTTCGTCCATGTCGTCAGGAAAGGTGATGCCGTCGTCGCCTTTGGCAACTGCGGGGATCTCAAAGATCTGCAAAAGCGTCAGTGCAATGTCTCGTGCTTCCGTCGGATCGACGACCCGCCGCGGCCGAACGGTCCCAGCGTCTTCATCCAGTAGCACTGCAAACTCACTCATCGCGTCAGGCTACGTGTCGTCCGCAGATCCAAGCTCCACTAGATGCCACCAGAGCCGCACTCGATGCTTCTTGGGGCTTCAGGGTGCGCCCGACCACAGGAACTCATTTGCCGCTGATGGTGCGCTCCGCCGCGCCGTCGGCAGCCACGCGCACGGGCGGCCCGCTGCAGTCCAGCAGCCTGTCCCCGTTGGCTGGCCCAGCAGGGCCTCGTTACAGCGATGGTCACGGAGCGATCCTTGCAGCGATGTCTCCAGCGAGGGTTTCAGCCATGCCCGCAGGCTCCCCGGCTTCATCCACGCCCGGTGCGGGGCCGCACAGCCGCACCGCGTAGCCGCACGGGTGCCACGCTCGACCGACGGTTGCCACCCCGACGCCGAACGACGCCCCACGGACCGGTACGGACCAGCGCGTCGAAGGCGCCCCGGGCAGGCCAGCGCGTGAAGCCCACAGGTGAAGTCACGAGTGAAGCCCACGGGCGAATCCCACAGGCGGCGCCCGCGGACCCCGCCCCGGGACCGAGCGCGTCGATGACCCAGTCAGCGACCAAGGTCAGGGCAGCGGGCGGAGCGGGGCCGGGCGGGGCGGGGCGCTGCGACAGCGCATCGAGCGGCTACAGGTCCGACGGGCGCGTCGGGCCCAAGGGTGCAGCCGGGAACCTCGTGGTTGGGCCGGTCAGCGAGCCCAGGTGACGGTCGTGATGACGAGGTTGCCGTTGCCGAGATCACGCACGTGGGTGGAGTGTCCTTCGGACCGCGAGCCCTCCACGAGGCGTCCCCAGCTGCGCTCGTCGTTGCCGACCGAGACCGCGGATGACCCGGAGGGCAGCGCCGCCCCGACGGTGGTGGTGCTGTCGGTGTGGCTGTAGATGCTGACGAGCTGGTCGTAGTCGTGCTGGTTCGGGTGCTGGTTCGAGCTGGGGTCGTTCGTGTAGTCCATGCAGGTGCCCAGGTTCGCGTTGTTGAAGTTCTCGTCCTGGTGCGCGAGCCCGAACGTGTGACCGACCTCCTGGCAGGTGACCAGGTTGCGCCAGGCGGGAGTGTTGTACTGGGCCGTGTTGAAGTACGTGTCATTCAGCTTGACGGTGCCCTGCGTGATGTGGGTGCCGCCGGTGACAGAGATGGACGCGATGCCGAGCCACCCGGTGCTGCCATAGGACGCGTTGCACACCTCGACGCGTCCGGCCGTCGGGCGGCACGTCTTCGGTCGGGTCGAGCCGGCCACGACCGTCGTGTCCAGGACGGACGACTTCGTCCAGTCGCTGCTCGCCAGCGTCAGGCTCGAGTCCCACGCGGACGTGACGTTGTCACCGAGCCTCAGGGTGAACGGGTTGCTGGTGCGGGCCCAGTGGTAGCCGCTCCACGAGTGGTTTGCCAGTGCGGACGCGGGGGCAACCATGGCCAGGGCTGCGGCGGTGAGGGCCGAGGCGAGAACGCGAGTGCGCATCAACGAGCTCCTTCTACTGCTGGTCGGATCCCCGAAAGGGCTAGCGCCCGCTGACCAACATGTTCCTCTCAGCGCCGCCTCTTCAACCCGGAACCGGTACGAAGATGGTCAACGGATGGCAAGGGGTTTCGACCGCGACCCGGTGAGGGTCCTGTCGCGGACCCGACATGCGGCCGGTCCCGCGGGGGTGACGTCACCGGCGCGCTGGGTGCCGAAGCCGGCCGGTGACCGCCGAGAGGCGGTCCTCGGCGGTCACCGCGTCGGGGGGTGCAGGGTGCGCACCCCGTCCAGGGTCAGGGAACGGGCACCCGTGGGTGGTGACGCGTCCCAACGGCACGCCGGACGGCCACACCAGCGAGCAACGTGGCGAGCACGGCCCACGCGGCCGCGAACAGCAGCTGCCAGCCGCGATCGAACCCAGGTGTGAGCGCGCCATCGAGCAGGACCCGCGTCGGGGCGGACCCCGGCAGCAGGCTCGCCCACAGTGGCGGTTCCGCTCGCAGCATCGGGCTCTGGGTCAAGCCGACATCCAGGAACGGCAGCAGGAACGCGAGGAACGTGCCCGTGACCCGCCCGGTCCTGGCGCCCATGAGGACACCAAGGCTCGCGTACGTGACGCCGAGCAGGGCGTTGCCCGCGAGGTACGGGCCCCACCGCGCCGGCGTGAACAGCGCCGCCGTCACCGCCATCGACACGACCGTGACGGCGACGCTGGCACCGGCGGCGAGCAATACGCGCGTCCCCGCGACCGCCGCCGCGGGCATCCCCGCCCACGCGAGACGCTGGTCCCCCGGGCGCGTGTCCGCAGCGACGTACACCCCAACGAGCATGGACAGGGCCGCAATCGCGACCGGCGCCATCGTGCCGGCATGGATGAGCGCCGGGTCGAACCACCACTGCTGGACCCGGCCCGCCTCCAGCACGGAGACCGGCTCGCGCCCATGCGGCGTCGTCCACGCCGCGAGCACGATGAAGACGCCCGGGACGACGACGAGCAGACTCCACAGGGCCGCCGTGCGGGCCATGTCGCGTCCGCCGGCCGTCACCAGCGCCAACCCGCGCGGGGCGTAGACCCGCGCGGAGGCCCGCGTCGGTCGCCGGGGCACCGTCGTGACCTGCACGCGGGCAGCCGGTGAGTCGGGAGCACGACCCACGTGCGGCGCACCACCGGCGTCATCACTCGGCGTCGCGTCCGAGGCCGACCCCGTCGCGGATCCGGACGCGGCGCCCGCGGTGGGCGTGGACGGTGCGACCGGTGCCCACCGGTGCCGTCGAGGCGAGCGCAGACGCAGCCCGTTGACCAGCACCAGCGTGGCCGCGGCCACGACCAGGGCGGTGAGCACCCACACCACGACACCGAGCCATGGCTCCGGCCCCCCGTGCCGCGTCGGGGACTCGAGCAGCCACAAGGTCACGAAGTGCAACGGCAGCACCCGGGTGACCGGGGACGTCGTCCCATTCATCGCCGGCCCGAAGAACGTGTCGAGGATCCACACGAACAGGATCGTCGTCACGCCCCCGACCGCGGTCCGGGCGATGACGCCGACGGCCAGCCCGACCGCCAGGTAGATGACCGCCGACGCGGCCGTGGCCGCGACGGCGCGCGAGCTGAGCGCGCCCGTGCTGCTGACGCGCAACGTGACGAGCGACGCCGCCACCGCGACCGCGGCGACCAGCAGCCCGGTCAGGAGGCGCCCGGTCGTGACCCAACGGGCCGGCAGGCCAGCGAGAGCGAGCCGGCGGTCAACCGTGCGACCTTCGAACACCTGGAAGAACCCCGCCAGCGCGGTCACGAACGCCGCGCTCCAACCGGCGGCGACCGCGTCGACCGGTACCCGTTGCGACGCCCCCGCCAGGATGCGCGCGGCGTCGGTCAGGGTGGGGGCCGCGACCCGGACGAAGACGACGGGCACGACGAGAAGCACTACCCACGTGGCCGGGACGCGGGCAGCCTCGCGCACGAAGCAGACGAGCACCGTCCCGAGCCTCTGCCGTTCTGACTGGGCGAGCCCGCCCGACGCTGCGCGACGCGCCCCGACCCAGCCCCGGACGCCGGCGCCACCCTGGCGGCACCCGGTCATCGCGCACCTCCTGACTCCCCGCGCACCGCGGGAACCGTCGCCTGGGGCGCCGTCTCCCGCGACGGTGTCGACCTGACCGTCGACGATGTCGTGCGTCCGTCCCCGAGACGCACGATCCGGTCGAACCTCTCGGTGTCGGCAACGAAGTGACTGACGATGAGCACGCTCACCCCTGAGCGGCGGCGCTCCTCTACGAGGGTCCAGAAGGTCTGGTAGGTCTCCCAGTCGAAGCCGGCGTACGGCTCGTCCAGGAGCAGGAGCTCCGGGTCGTGCAGCAGGGCCAGGGACAGGTTCAGCTTGGCCGTGGTACCGCCGGAGAGACGGTCCGCGCGGGTGTCCGCGTACCGCGCGAAGTTCAGCACCTCCAGGAGCTCCTCGGTCCGCGCGGTCAGGAGCGACCGCGGCAGACGGTAGGCGGCGGCGAACAGGTCCAGGTGCTCACGGCAGGTGAGCCGCGGGTAGAGCTGCGGCTGCTGCGGGCAGTAGCCGACCGCTCCCGCCACGGCGACCGTCCCGGCCTGAGCGGCCAGCGCGCCCACGATGACCTTCATCAGGGTGCTCTTCCCGGACCCGTTCTCCCCGACGAGCCCGACGACCTCGCCGGCATCCACCGTGAGGTCCGCGCCCCGGAGCACCTGGATGCGGCGGCGTCGCGGCCACAGCCCGGTCGAGAAGCTCCGCCTGACCCCTTCCACGGTCAGCACTCGCCGCGGATGTGGCAGGCCTCCGGGCACGTCGCTGTCTCCGGCTCGAACGGGCAGGCTCGGGATGGTCCCGGCGCGCGACCATGAGCGGTGGCTGCCCTCGCGCCGGGCAGCGTCTGCACTGTTGTCGTGAGCACCCATCGTCATCGCCTGTCCCTCTCACGGGGCGCCGCTGTTGCCAGGCCTCGTCGGTCCCGCCGGGCCCGTCCTGTCACGACGTCGACTCGGGCACCGATCGGCTACCTTCACCCTGCGCCGGCCACGGTCAACGGCAGGGGCAGGAACGGTGAAGATCCGATGTTGAGGCAGGGGCTTTGGCCCGACTGGCCCGCGGCCGTGGGCCGGTCACGGTCCCAGCTTCGGCTTGGGGCGCAGGACGCGCTTCATGCCGGGCCCGTGAATGCCATCTCTCGCGTCCCTGACCGGGCGACGCATCGGCCTCGGTCGTCGCCTCGGTCGTCGCCTCGGCCGTCGCGTCGGACGTCGCCCGAGGGCCACGTCCCCGTCACGGGTGATGTCCGGCGTGCTCATCCGTTGGCGCGGAGATGGGGGCAGAAGTGGGGGCGCTCGGTGGCACCGACACCACGCTGACCGTGGGGGTCGGCGTACCCGTGCCCGCGGCACTGTTCCCGGCGAGCGCGGGCCCGATGACTAAGGCCGAGAGCGCGAACAGGCCGGTGAAGACGGCGGTCGCGACGGCCGGAGCTGCCCACGTGCCGAAGCGTCGGTGCAGCCTGCGCAGCAGCGGAACGGTGAAGACGAGGCCGAGGACGTACAGGACCGCGTTCCCGGTCACGCCACCGAGGACAGCCGCTCCCGCCAGGAGGCCGATGTGGTGCAGCACGTGCGGGACCGCGCCGAGGAGCGACCCGATCACGGCCGTGGCGGCCGAACGCCAGGAACGGCCCGCAGGCGGAGTCGCGGACGGTGCGGCCGAGCCGCTCACCGGTTCCATGGCGGTAACGCCCGAACCCGCGTTCGCGTGGACGTGGCGGGGCTGCTCGTGGTGACGGTCAGGCATGGGGACAGCATCAGCGGCACAGCCAGCGCGTCCCCTCGAGTTCTCGTGAAGGTTCGCTGAAGGAAGCGGGCCAGAGCGGCGCCGTCACACGGCGCACGCCGACCCGGCCATTCCCCAAAGCACGGCGCGGCCACTGCAGCTGCCGCGAGTCCCCTGCCGACCGGGCAGACCGCCCGCGGGCTGCCCTGAGCCGCTCCCGTGGCCGCGGCCGGCGTTCGACGCAGCTGGGCAGCTGCACGCGGCGCCGTCACCGGCCGGCGGGGCCTGTAGCCGCCTTCGCGACAGGTGCGCAGCGTTGCTGGACAGCAGCGGACATCCCAGCCAGTGCACACTCGACACGAAACCTTCATCAAAACCACGTCGCTCGTGCCGGGTCCCGGTCCGATCCTGTGGGCGCCGCATGGCGATGCGGCCGACGGTTCGGCGGGCCTAGCTGTCCCCGCCGAGCCTGCGGGCGGTGGGTGGCGTGTCAGTCGCTCACCGCCCGCCCGGCCGATGCGCGATCCGCCGGTGGGTGCTCGTGACGAAGATGCAGTGATGATGGTGAACCTGACGGTCATGTACTTCGACGGCTGCCCGAGCTGGCAGACCGCCGTCGAGCGGGTCAGGGCCGCGGCGGTCCTGGCCCGGGTGCAGGTGCACGTGGACCTGGTGGCCGTGACCTCGGACGAGGACGCGGCCCGCCTGTGGTTCACCGGCTCCCCGACGATCCTGTTGGACGGCGCGGATCCGTTCGCGACGCCGGGTGCGAGCCCGGCCCTCGCCTGTCGGCTGTACGCAACCCCGCACGGGTTGGCCGGCTCGCCCTCGCTTGACCAGCTCGTCGACGTCTTCAGCCAGCGAGCCGGCTGACTAGGCCTCCACGGCTCTGGATTCGCGACTCGGGCGGCGCGAGGATGAAGACATGGCAGTGGCTGCCCAAGAGGAGGCGCAGCGTCCGACCTGCTGGTGCTGTGGCAACGCGTTCGACGAGCACGACCTGACGCGGCTCGGGACCCACCCAGAGGTCGGCGTCTGCGCCGCCTGCGCACGGTGGCTGTCGCGGCGGGCGAGGTCCACCGCGGACGCCGACGTGCACACCGTAGGTGCCGTGGTGCACCGCCCGTTCGCGGCCACCCGGGACCTGGTCGTGCGCGCCGGGCTGCAGGACTGGCCGCTCCTGGGTCGTGTCGTGCGACGTCTGGACCGGCACCTTCCCTGAGGGGGCCGCAAGGAGGCCCGGAGCGAGCAAGGATCCGGAGCCGGAGTCATGCGAGGCGACCTCCAGGATCAGACGGTGTTGATCCTGAAAACGATGAAGAGGATGAGCAGGAAGAGGATCGGGAGGAGCTGCTTCGTCACTGCTCGTCGACACGGTGCTGGCCGCGGCGCGACCTCGTCACTCTGCGTGTCGGGTCTTTGACCAGCTCGGCAGCGGATCGAGCAGCCGAGGCAGAGCGGCGCGCCGCGGCGGCGCTGGAGTCGCCAAACTACCCTCAAGCTGGTCTAAACTACATAAGCGACCGCCGCGTTATGTAGTTTAGACCGTCTGTGAGGACTTCTTGTGCACTCCTTCGTCGATCTTGACCGCGCCCTCGGCGCTGTGCCAGCGCCTTTGGTGATGACCTTGCGCGACATCGACCGCGGCCAAGGCAGCGAGGGCTTGTACCTCCACCAGCTGCCCGACCTCCTCACCGAGCTGGCCAACCGCGCACGGGTCGCGAGCATCACCGCGTCGTCTGCCCTGGAGGGCATCGTCGTCAAGAACCGCAGCCGTGCGGCCGCCATCATCGCCAACAGGCCCATCGAGCTGCGCACCCGCAGCGAACAAGAGTTCGCCGGCTACCGGGCTGCCCTCGACTACCTTTTCGCCGAGGACTGGCGCCCCCTGAACGTCGGCCTGCTTCTTCACCTGCACCGGCTGCTGTTTGCGGATACCAAAGCCACCGGCGGGACCTTCAAGGAGAGCGACAACCTCGTTGTCGACCGGTCTCCCGACGGCATCCAGACCGTCCGATTCAAGCCCGTCCCGGCTGCGCGCACCGAGTACTACGCCGCCGAGCTCATCGACCGCTACGTCGATGCCGTCAAGGCAAACCGGCACCACCCAGTGCTCCTCGTCGGTGTCTTCGTCCTGGATCTGCTCATCATCCACCCGTTCGACGACGGCAACGGTCGCGTGGCCCGAGCGCTGACGAACGCCCTTCTCGCCGAGGCCGGGTATGGGGTCGGCCGCTACGTGTCGCTCGAGCAGCTCATCGCCGAATCTGCTGATGCCTACTACCAGGCGTTGCTCGACTCAACTCACGACTGGAACGACCACGCCAACGACCCGTGGCCCTGGCTGACCTACTTCAGCCAGCTCCTCGCTCGCGGCTACGCCCGGTTCGCTGAGGGTGTAGCCGCCGATAGGTCTGGAGGCACGAAAGCGGAACGCGTCCGTGAGCACGTCTTGGGCCACGGGGCGTCTGTCTTTGCGATCGCCGATGTCAGAGCCGCGCTACCCGGAATCAGCGATCCGACCATTCGACTCGTCCTCAATGGGCTGAAGGACGAGGGGCTCCTCAAGCCGCAGGGCACAGGACGCTCCGCCGTGTGGCTGCGTGTGACCCGGTAATCCACTCGGTGCACGCATGCCTGGGCGTTCCCGTCCTCAAGGCGGCAGTTCCGGAAGATCGTCGCGCCGGCAAAACCTGTGCTCCCGTGACCTGCACGTCGTGCGCAGACCCCGGGATGGACGACCCGGACAAGCGATTCGTTCTCCGGCGCCGAGGGCCAGCGCCTCGATGCCCGGCGGCCGGCGCGCCGGTCACGGACGATGCCCACACGGGGCTGTCGGTGTCCGATACGAAACCTTCATCGAAACGACGCGGTTCCTGCGGGGTGATCGTCCGACCCTGTCAACTGGTGCGTCGCACTGCGCGGCCGCCGACGGCCCGGAGGGCCTCCCCAGTCCCCCTCCGGGCCAGCGGGCGGTGAGTGGCGTCACAGGCGCTCACCGCCCGCCCTGCCGGCGGCAGCCCGGTGGGTGCTCGAAATGATGATGGGGCCAAGACGGCGAATCTGACGGTGATGTACTTCGGCGGCTGCCCCGCCTTGCAGACCTCCTTGGAGCGCGTCAAGGCCGCCGCGGTCCTGACCGAGGCCCCTCCCGGTTCCGGTCGGATGGGCACGCGTTTCCCCGTTACCGGTGGCGATGCCCTGGGGAGCGCACGCGCCGACCCTCGGCTGGGAGTGCCGGCCTGAGCTGCCGGCCCTCAGGACTGTGCGGGCAGCGTGAGCGAGAACGTTGTCCCACGGCCGGGCCCGCCGCTGGTGACGCTGATCAAGCCCTCATGAGCCTCGACGATGGCTTTCGCGATCGTCAGGCCGATCCCGCTGCCACGGTCATCGCGGGTCCGCGCGGTGTCTCCGCGGTAGAACCGTTCGAACACGTGCGGCAGCTGCTCAGCGGTGATCCCCTCCCCCGTGTCGACGACGAGCAGGCTCACCGTCTCATCTCCCCGGGAGTGACTCGTTGTCATGGTGACCCGCCCCCCGGCCGGGGTGTGCCGCAGCGCATTCGACAGCAGGTTCGACAGGACCTGACCGAGTCGCTCCGGATCGGCGCGCACCGTCACGTCCCATCCCGACCCGTGGACGACGTGGAGGGCCACCTCCTTGGCGGCGAAGCTCGCCGCCGCCCCCCGGGCCGCGGCCTCGAGCACGTCCCCGACCTGGGCAGCCACCATGCCCATGTGCAGCTGCCCCTCCTCGGCGCGCGAGACCATCGCGATGTCATCACAGAGCCGCGCCAACCGATCCGTGTGCGCACGGAACAACGCCGCGGTTTCCGGGCCCCACTCGGCCACCCCGTCGTCGAGCCCCTCGAGGTACGCGCTCAGGGTCGCAACCGGGGTGCGCATCTCGTGCGCGACATCACTGAGCAGACGTCGCCGGGTGTCCTCGGTGGACTCCAGCTGCGCAGCCATCGTGTTGAACGCGTCGGCAAGGCTGGACAGCTCGGGCCCCGCGTCGGCCACGTGCGCCCGCGCGCTGTACCGGCCCCGGCCCATCTCGGCGGCGGTCTTGGTCAAGCTTGCCAACGGCCGCTGCAGCCGCCCGGTGACGAACCACGTCACCACCAGCGCGCACAGCAGCGCGATGACCAACGCGATGCCGAGCGAGATCAAGCTCGCGTCGCGGAACGCCTCCTCGACGTGCGCCATCTCGGTCCCGGTGGCCGAGGTCCCGGCCCGGACGAGGTGCTCGTGGAAGATCGGCGGACCCATGACGGCCGCGACGACGCTGGCGGTGACGATGCCGGCCGCGACCACAGCCCCTTGGGCCAGCAGGAGTCGTGTCGCGAGGGGTCTCCCTTGACCGTTGCTCCTGGTGCCGTTGCCACCGTTGTCGGCGCTGTCACCGACGCCGTCGCTGTCACCGACGACGGGGTCGGAGGCGTTTCCCTCGTTCCCCTCGTTCCCGTCGCTGGGCCGGTGCTCATCCGTGCTGCGATGACGCGGACCGCCCCGTCGGGCCCCCGGGAGCCAGCGGAGCCGCGAACTCCGGGGGTGCGGCGACGGGCCGGCTGCGACGTTGGCGTCCGTCGCAGGCGGCGCGGCTGTTGCGGGGCGCGCGCGGCGTGCAGCACTCATGGACCCAGTCTCGCTGGCCAGCTCGCAGAGCGGCGGCCGCCGCCTCGATCTTGACCAAACATTCAACCGAACCCTGCGCGTCCGGGACATCTCTGACCCTGGCTGCACGGCCGTCGCGCGAGCGTACGGCTCAGCGGTCACGTCCGGGTCAGGGCCGACCGGCGCCTCTTGACCACCGCCGCGCAGACCGCGCCCGCCGCGACCGCGGCACCGGAGGCCGCGGTGCCGAGCTGCACCCACCCGGGCACGGCCAGACCTGCGCCGAGGACCGCATAGGCGGCCGCTCCCGGCAACAGACCGGCGGCGGACCCCAGCACAAACGCTCGCCGCGAGAGCCGGAGACCGCCACACGCATAGTTGACCACCGCGAACGGAAGGACCGGCACGAGCCGGGCGCTGACGACGGCAAGCGCCACCCCGCGCCGGTCACCAGCGCGCGCAGCGACCGCATCCCCCATCCGCTCACGCGCTCGGCCTGCGCTCGCACGCCACTCCAGCCCGCGCCGCGACGGCCCGTCGGATTCGCGCCACGAGTCCCTCGCCCCCGGGCGTCGCCGCACGGAGGTCCAAGCCGCGACGACGAACCGGGCCATCTCGTAGCCGGCCCACGCCGCCAACCAGCTCGCACCCCACGCGAGCAGCAGTCCGGCCCCCACGCCGAACACCCATCCCGCCGCGAGAGTCAGCACGGTGCGCGGCACCCCGAGCGATGTCACGACCACGAACCCGACCACAAACACGACCGGAGCGAACCAGCCCGCGTCCGCCAACAGCGGCGAGACCCAGTGCGGGCTGGTCAGCACCTCCCGTCCAGCGCTCACCGCTCGGACCAGGACGCTCCACCAGGAACGCTCCCCGCCAGGCGACGCGACGGTCAACACGGCTCCCGCCACGACGACGACGCCGACCGCCACACCGACCGCCAGGGCGACCGTGGCAGGCCCCCAGCTCCGGCCAGCACTTTCCCGACCGTCTCCGCCCGCGGCGCACTCGCCACCGGCACCCGGCTCGATCCCGCGAGGTGTCAGCGTCACGGAGTCAGGGATGTCCCCCTCACCGACCGAGCTGGCACGCGCACTCATGAGAGCACCCAGCATGAGCACCGGTTCCGCGTTCTCCAAATCGCCCCCACACCGACGGAATATACCCATAGGGGGTAGGGGTTATGATCGAGTGACGACAGAGGAGAACCACCATGCCGGACACCCGACCATCGCGAAGCATCACCAGCGAGGCAGACCCGACCGGCCCTGACGCGGTCATCGCCCCCGCCACCTACCCCGCCACCCACTCAGCCACTCGGGCTGCCGCTGACGCCGGAAGGGCGCAGTCGCCGCAGCTGGGGAGGGCCGACACGCCGACATCTGCAACGCACCCGACCCACGCCCACGGCGCCCCCCACGCCCACACCGAGCCGGGCTACATCCACCACAAGGATGCGCAGCTGAAGCGTCTTCGCCGGGTCGAAGGTCAGGTGCGCGGCCTGCACCGCATGGTCGAGAACGACATGTACTGCATCGACATCCTCACGCAGGTGTCCGCCGCCACCAAAGCCCTCGAGGCGGTCGCGCTCGGCCTGCTCCAGGACCACCTGAAGCACTGCCTCGTGGAGGCGGCCACGAACCCGGGCGCCGACCTGGACGCGAAGCTGAACGAAGCGTCCGCCGCGATTGCGCGCCTGGTCCGGTCCTGACCAACAGGCATCGGACGCTGCCGGACGCTGCTGGCGGCACGGACGCGCAGACCCGACCAGGACCGGGACAGCAACCGCCCCGAAGAACCCACCCAGGGAAACGAACAACCAAGGAGAACCCGATGAGCGACACCCAGACCTTCCCCGTCACCGGCCTGACCTGCGGCCACTGCGTCGGCGCGGTCACCTCGGAGATCAGCGAGATCCCGGGCGTCACCGACGTGAGCGTCGACCTCGTGGCCGGCGGCACCTCGACGGTCCACGTCACCGCCGACCAGCAGGTCAGCCCCGAGCAGGTCAGCGCCGCCCTCGACGAGGCCGGCAACTACCAGCTCGCCTGAAGCTGTAGCCGTTCCAGGGCGGTGCGCCGGCCCCGACCAGTGCGTTCACGGCCGGAGCACCGCCCCGGACACCATCGCCCGCACCAACGGAAGGACAACCCATGCCGACCCAGGTCAACCCCGACCAGGTCAACGCCGACCAGACCAGCGGCGACCGGTCCACGACGAGCAGCCCGCCCCGTGACGGCAGCGCCGGCGCGACCGGCACGCTCGGACTGACCCCCCGCGGCGAGGTCGAACTGCTCATCGGCGGGATGACCTGCGCCAGCTGCGCCGCCCGGATCGAGAAGAAGCTGAACAAGCTCGACGGCGTGACGGCCACCGTCAACTACGCCACCGAAAAGGCCAAGGTCCACTTCCCCGACAGCGTCAGCACCGAAGACCTCATCGACACGGTCACCGCAACGGGGTACACCGCCACGGTCCCCACCCCGCCCGCACCGGCCACCGACCCCGCCGCGGCCCCGGGCACGCCCGCAGCTCAGGGGGTCACGGGCGGCGGCCTCGACCCGCGCGAGGCCGAGGCGCGCGCATGGCGCACCCGCCTGACCGTCTCCGGCGTCCTCACCGTCCCGGTCGTCGCCATGTCGATGATCCCTGCGCTGCAGTTCGACAACTGGCAGTGGATCTCCCTGACGCTGGCGTCGCCTGTCGTCGTCTGGGGCGCGCTGCCGTTCCACCGCGCCGCCTTCACGAACGCCCGCCACGGCGCCGCAACGATGGACACCCTCATCTCGGTCGGTGTCAGCGCCGCGTACCTCTGGTCGCTCTGGGCGCTGCTGTTCACGCACGCCGGCATGACCGGGATGCGTATGCCGTTCGAGCTGCTCCCGAGCGCGGACACCGCCGACGCGGCCGGGTCGGCGCACATCTACCTCGAGGTCGCCGCCGCCGTCACGACGTTCATCCTCGCCGGCCGGTACTTCGAAGCGCGGGCCAAGCGCTCCTCGGGCGCCGCCCTGCGGGCGCTGCTCGACATGGGCGCGAAAGACGTCGCCGTCCTGCGCGCCCGACCCACCAGCAACGGCGCCCCCGACCCGTCCGGCGAGACCGTCGAGACCCGGATCCCGGTCGCACAGCTCGTCGTCGGAGACCAGTTCGTCGTCCGTCCCGGCGAGAAGATCGCCACCGACGGCATCGTCACCTCCGGCACCTCCGCCGTCGACGCGTCCATGCTGACCGGCGAGTCCGTCCCCGTCGAAGTCGCCCCCGGCGACCCCGTCGTCGGTGCCACCGTCAACGCCGGCGGCCGCCTTCTCGTGCGAGCCACCCGCGTCGGCGCGGACACCCAGCTGGCCCAGATGGCCCGCCTCGTCGAGGACGCCCAGAACGGCAAGGCCCAGGTGCAGCGCCTCGCCGACCGCGTGTCGGCCGTCTTCGTCCCGATCGTCATCGGGCTCGCCATCGCCACCCTCGCCGCCTGGCTGGCGACCGGACACACCGCGACGGCCGCGTTCACCGCAGCCGTCGCCGTCCTCATCATCGCGTGCCCGTGCGCCCTCGGGCTCGCCACCCCGACCGCCCTGCTCGTCGGGACCGGCCGCGGCGCCCAGCTCGGCATCCTCATCAAGGGCCCCCAGGTGCTCGAGTCCACCCGCCGTGTCGACACCGTCGTGCTCGACAAGACGGGCACGGTCACCACCGGACAGATGGGCGTCGTGGCCATCCACACTGCCGACAGCGTCCCCGTGAACGACGTCCTGCACGTCGCCGGCTCGCTCGAGAACGCGTCGGAGCACCCGATCGCGCGCGCGATCGCCGCGCACGCCCAAGCGGCAGGCATCGACCTGACCGACGTCGAGTCGTTCTCCAACGCAGGCGGTCAGGGCGTCTCCGGAGTCGTCGACGGTCACGCCGCCGTCGCCGGACGACGGACGTGGCTCCAGCAGGACTGGTCGATGACACCCCCGAACACCCTGCGCACGGCCGCGTCCGCGGCAGAGCAGCTCGGCCAGACACCCGTCTGGGTCGGGTGGGACGGGCAGGTGACCGCGGTCATCGTCGTCGCCGACCAGGTCAAGGAGTCCTCGGCCGCCGCGATCGCCGAGCTGAAGGAGCTCGGCCTGCGCCCCGTTCTGCTCACCGGTGACAACGCCGCAGCGGCGGCGGCGGTGGCTGCCACCGTCGGGATCGACCCGGCCGACGTGATCGCGGAGGTCCTCCCGCAGGACAAGGTCGATGTCGTCGCGGCCCTCCAGCGTGACGGTGCGGTCGTGGCCATGGTCGGCGACGGCGTCAACGACGCTGCCGCGCTCGCCCAGGCCGACCTGGGTCTGTCGATGGGCACCGGCACCGACGTGGCCATCGAGGCCTCCGACCTGACCTTGGTCACCGGCGACCTGCGAGCGGCACCCGACGCGATCCGTCTCTCACGGGCCACATTGCGCACCATCAAGGGCAACCTGTTCTGGGCGTTCGCGTACAACGTGGCCGCGCTCCCGCTCGCTGCCATCGGCCTGCTGAACCCGCTCATCGCCGGAGCCGCCATGGCGTTCAGCTCGGTGTTCGTCGTCTCGAACAGTCTTCGCCTGCGCCGCTTCGACCCCGCACGGCGCTGACGTCACCGGCTCGACCCGAGAAGCCGAGCAGTCGACAACGGATCGGACCAGACGTTGGGCGAGAGGTTGGACGACCGGTCGGCCGACAAGGCCCGGTGGGCCCGGCAGGCGCCACGCGATGAAGCAACACACGATCTTCATCAGATCCTCAGCGTTCATCAGGGCAGGTGCCCGACAGTGGTGACGCAACCAGCACTGCCGCGCGTCTGAGGAACGCCCGGCAGGGTGGTGGCCTCGTCCCTGCGGGAGGGGTCGCCGCGGGCGGTGGACAGCTTCTCGCATAGCCAGTCCACCGCCCTGCTGGTTGACCACGGAGCCCGAGGTGCACCCCCTTAGCCAACCTGCCGCCCCTGCCGCTCTCGCGCCCCTGCAGCCGCAGCCGGGCGCAGCCCTTGGCCGGGCCGGACATAGCGTGTGGTCAGGCGCTCAGACCGGTAGCTGACGGGCGTGCGCCTCTTCCACGACGAAGGGTCGGTCCACGTCCTCGACGACGACACGCTCGACGCTCGCGCACCCCAAGGCAACGACGGCAGCCGGGTGGAGCCGCTCAGCGTCGCCGGCCCCATGGACCAGGACGAGCACTCCGGAGGGGCGCAGCATCGGCGCCAGGCCCGCGAGCTCCGCGTTCACGCGGGCCGGACCACCGAGGTAGTAGAGCATCTCAGCGACGATGAGGACATCGATCGAGTCCACCCCCACGCCGTTCAGCACCAGAGCTGCGGTCCGCGCATCGGACTGTTCCACCCGCACCTGAGGCTGACCGCCCGTTCGGCGCCGGGCCGCAGCCACGGCGACCGGGCTGATGTCGAGACCGACGACCCTCGAGGACGGATACGCCTCTGCGATCGCCTGCAGGTTGTGACCGTCGGCGCAGCCGAGCTCGACGATGATGCCCGAACCGGCTCGTGCTGGCGGAAGGCTGGCCACCAGCATCTGCCGCTTGCGCCGCTCGTACGGGAGCCCGTCGTACCGCCACGGATCCTCCGACAGCGAGAAGAGCGCCTGGAACACGCCCATGCGCAGGCGGCGCGCCACCGCGGCCGGCAGGGTGCCGATGACCTTGAACGCGGCCCGGTGCAGCCATTCGCCCGCTGCGGAACCCGTCGGCTCGCTCGGCAGGCTCAACGGCCCCTCCGAGTGCCCGCCCAAGCCCGCCCGAGAGCCCCCGCCCAAGCTGACGCCGGAGCTGAGGCCGGAGCGGGCCCGAGGTCGACGGCCAGCGAGCGCCGCCAACCACGCGAGAGCCAGGCCCAGGCGCCAGACCGCGACCGTCGCGATCGACGCGCCCGCCGAGAGACCCACCCCCGCCAACGTCGCCGCGAACACGACGTCGGCGAGCCCGACCCCGGCCGCCGGAACGCTCGCCAGCGTCACCACGCGGGCGACGACACCCGCCAAGCCCACCTCGAGAAGGCTCACGGCGACCCCTTCGGTGTGCGTCAGGGCCCACGCCGCCGCCGTCGTGGTCATCGCCACGACCACCTCGCCGAGGACGGCCGCAGCCGTCAGGTGCGGGCCGCGGACGGCCAGCCACCGGTTCCGGCCGGGAACGCGGGCGACGCGCCGCGTTGCGACGCACAGTCCGGCCAGCACCACCAGGGTCGTGGCCGCGACGAGACCGGCAGAGGCACGGGCCGGCAGATGCCCGGTGAGCACGAGGTATCCCGCGGCGAGCACCGAGGCCGGGACCAGGAGGGCAAGGGTGACCCCGGACGCTGCCGCAGCCAGCTCAGGTGGGGCGAGGCCGCCCCGGCCAACCGCAGCGGGATCGGTCCATGCCCAAGCCCGGGTCGGCGCCGACCGCGGCAGGCACGCCACCAGGTCAGCTCCGGCAAGCAGGCACCGCCGATGCGACACCCCGGGCGCGGCGGCACGCACCCGAACCCAGCCCGCGAGCAGCCACGCCGCCGCGGAGCCGGCGATCACCAGCACTGCCATGACGTCGCTGCGCACCACGAGGTCACCTGCGGCACGGGCCACGTCGAGTACCTGCAGCGCCAACGGCTGGACGGGCATCAGGAGGTTCGACATCACAAGCTCCTAGGCACGTCGGGACCGGACGTCCGCGCACGCGGCGGGCACGCTCGTTGCAGACGTGCCCGGCGCGGGCGGCGGCGTGCCACCGGGCCTGCGGCGCTCCACCACTTCGCGCCACCTGCCCGACGACCCGCGCCCCCGCCCCGGCCCTTGCCCGCGCCCCGGCTCCTCGTCCGGAGCCTGGCGGCCACGAGCACGACCAGCGCCGCCGTCGCCACCGCGTCGGGAAGGCCGCCGAGGCGGGTGGCCAGGGTGCGCTGCACCCGCAGCGGGAGCGCACCCCGGACCACCGCCTGGGTGAACAGTTCCGTGGTCTGCAGGACGGTGCCGTCCGGCCGGATGAGAGCGCTCTGCCCCACGGTGGAGACGTGCACGACCGACCGGCCGAACTCCATCGCACGGACACGGCTGATCGCGAGCTGCTGTGGTGACTCGGCCGTGAACCCGAACGTGGCGTTGTTCGTCTGCACCAGCAGCACGTTCGCGCCCTCCTCGACCGCGTCACGCATGAGAGCGTCGTACGCAACCTCGAAGCAGATGGCGAGCCCCGCGCGGATCTGAACCCCGCTGGCGGCGGTCGTGGAGAAGATCCCGGCACCCGCTCCGGCCACGATGTCTCGCCGGACCAGGTCCACCTGGCGGCTGATGAGGCGCCAGAACGCACGGTTCGGGATGTACTCGGCGAACGGGACCGGGTGCTGCTTCACGTAGCGAGCGGTGTTGCCCCGGCCGGGCTCGAACAGCAGCGCCACGTTCGAGAGCTGGTGCGCGGGCTCTTCGAGCAGACCCCCGACGACGAGCGGGGCACCCACCGCGGCAACCGTCCCCTCGATCAGGTTGCGTGCGTCCGCGTTGCGCAGGGGGTCGATGTCGGAGGCGTTCTCCGGCCACACCACGAGGTCGGGCCGGGGCGCGCGACCGGCGGTCACGTCCTGCTGCGCGCGCGCGGTCGCGTCCACGTGGTTGTCCAAGACGGCTCGCCGTTCGCTGTTGAAGTCCAGCCCGGCCCGCGGGACGTTGCCCTGAACTCCGAGGAACTGCGCCGTCGGGCCCTGGACCGGCAGCGGCACCGCGTAGCCGGACAGCGTGAGCGCCGCCGCGACCCCCAGAGCCGGCACGGCGCGTACCACCCCGGCGGGTGGCCTCGCGCGCCCCGCCCGGTCCGCGCGCAGAACCTGCTGGGCGGCCACAGCAGCGAGCGCGCCGGTGAGAGCGACGACGAGCGCCACGCCGGGGGTGCCACCCACAGCCACGAGCCGACCGAACGGTGAATCCGCCTGGCTGAACGCGACCTTCAACCAGGGGAAGCCGCCGTAGGGCGCCCGGGCCCGGACGCCCTCAGCGACAACCCAGGCGAGCGCGAACGCCACCGGTCGGACCCGGCCTGAGCTGCTCAGCCACCCGTAGAGCGCACCGAACAGCGCTAGGAAGAACGCTTCCAGCAGGGACAGCGCGACCCAGGGAACCGGCCCGACGTAGATCCCAGACCATTGCAGGCTCGGGAGGAAGAACGCCGCCCCGACGGTCAGGCCCAGCATGAAGCCTTTCCGAGCGCCGGTGCCGGTCAGGACGAGGGCGAGCAGGCTCATCGACAGCGGCGCGGCCACCCAAACATTGGCCGTGGGAAACGCTACCGACAAGAGACCACCGGCCACCAGGGCCAGCAAGACGCGAAACGACCGGAGCGACCGGAGCGACCGAGGTGACACCGGGACACGGCTCTCGTCGCGGGCGCTGGGGGGCCGTGCCGAGAGCCCGCCGGTCGCCGTGTCAGCCGTAGACAGCGCGTCGACCGACCGGCGCGTCACGTTCCTCCTTCGGGGCCTGGACGCGACCCTCATGCCGCGGCCTTCTTGCGGGGACTCATGCCGGGGACTCATGCCGGGGACTCATGCCGGGGACTCATGCCGGGGACTCATGTTGGGGCCTCATGCCGGGGACTCGTCGCGGCGACGTCAGCACGGGAGGCACCCGGAGGCACCGGGAGGCACCGGGAGGCACCGGGAGGCACCGGGAGGCACCGGGAGGCCGTGACGCGCGTGCCAACGCCCGCGGCCAACTCGCCGGCGTCCGCGGCTGCGAGGTGCACCGTCGACGCTGCGAGGTGCACCGTCGACACGGCACGGTCACGCCGGGTCGGTCGCCGGTGGCGCCGTGACACCACCCGAGGCGGGTCACAGCCACCCGTCCGGGTTTACAGGACGACCGTCCTCGTAAGTGCCGAAGTGCAAATGACATCCGGTCGAGAAGCCTGTCGTCCCCACGTACCCGATGACCTGGCCTCGCCGGACGGGGCCGTCCCACGTGGCGACCCGTGACAGGTGGTTGTAGCTGGTGACCAGGTCGACGCCGCGGCGGATGCCGTGGTCCACGAGGACCTGGTTCCCCCAGCCGCTCGAGTTCCAGCCGGCGCGCATGACCTGCCCGTCAGCGGCTGCGTACACCGGCGTTCCACACGCGGCGGCGATGTCGAGGCCGTCGTGGAGCATCCACCGCTGCAGCACCGGGTGCCACCGCATGCCGTAGCGCGAGGTGATCGTGCCCGCGAGGGGACTGCCCAGCCCTCCGTTCGTGCGGGTCACGGGCGGCGGGAGCGATGGCCGATACGTCCGTCCCGCTCGGCGCGCCGCGGCCGCCTTCGCGTTCTCGGCCCGGATCTTCGCGGCTCGGGCCGCCTCGCGCAGCTGCTCGGCCCGTCGGGCGATGCGGGCCCGCTCGAGCAGGACAGTCTGCAGGCGGCGGGCGTCCGCACGTTTGGCCGCGAGTTCACTCTCCTCCTGAGCCTTGCGAACGGTGAGCTCCTGAGTTTGGCGGGTCTGGCTCGTGCGCAGCACCTGCAGCGATCGTTGTGCCGCGGCCGCGTTGTCGCGCGCGGTCACCGCGTTCCGCTTGGCGATCTCGGCCTGACTGGCCGCGAACGTGGCGGTCCCAGTTGCCGCTTGCGCCTGCTCCCAGGACTGACGGACCTGCCCACGGAGCGCACGGACCTCGGCGGCCACCGCGGTCAGGTACCCCTGCGTGGCCCTGCTCTCGCTCGCGGCGACACCGACCTGGTCGATGGCATCGGCACCGATCTGGCTGGCGATGTCGGCCAGGGCCGAACGCTCAGCCAGCGTTCGCGGTGACGACATGCCCAGGAGCAGGCTCAGCTGCGGTGACGGCTGGCCGGACTGGAACACCTCAGCTGCGTACGCGTCGAGGGCGTCCTGGGACGCGTCGAGCCGGTCGGCGTCAAGCGCGCGCTGCTCGGTGGCTCGCTGCTGCCTCGCCACCGCTTCCGCGAGCCGCTGGGTGACCGCCTCGTATCGGGCCTTGGCCTCCTGCTGCGCGCGGACGGCTCGCTCCCGGGTGAGCACGGCGTCACGCTCGGCGGCGATCGAGGCGGTAAGGACCTGGCGCGCGCGGGTCAGCGCCTGACCGGCGCGTGGAAGGCGCGCCTCAGTGCTCCTCAGGGTGACGTACGCGGCCGCCAGGTCCGCACCGGTGTTACGAACCACCTGCTCGATGCGTGCAACGTCACGGTCCGCCTCACGCTTCTGGTCCTCGATGCTGTCGGCGCCCGCCGGCCAGCTTGACGTGACGGCGATCAGGACGGTCACGACAGCGACATGGCGCGTGCGCCGCCGGCGCGGCCGTGCCGGCGAGGTGGGCACGGGGACAGGTGGGCGCAGGAGCATAAGGAAACGTGTACTCAACGTGTGACCAGAGTGACCGGTGAGATCCCTGAAGATTTCATGAAGATCACCCGCGTCCCTTGAGCCCGGTGCGCATGGGCGGAACCAGCTCGATGCCCGGACGCCATCGGTGCGGCCCCCTGGGTCGCGCGCACCGTTGGCGCCCTACCCAGGGGATATCCGTTTCGCCGAGCTCTTCATCCCTGGCGAGGGCGCGAAGCCGGTCGTCATCGTCTCAAGCGAGACCTACGCGTCCGAGCTGGGATACGACCTGTTCATCGTCTGTCGCAAGACGAGCAACCCGGCCCCGGCCCGTCAGTTCGAGGTGCCCCTCTGACAGGGTGGCAAGGTGGTCTGCTCCGACGTGCGCACCGTCTCCAGACACGACTTGGTGACGCGGACCACCAACGAGCACACGCGGTGATCAGGCGTGAGCGTGTTGCCGTCCTTGAGGCAACGCGCACCATGCTGGGTCTGCCGGTCGGTCAGGTGTCTCAGGCCGGGATGGAAGCCGAGGCGGTAAAGTTGAGCGCGAAGGAGGGGTATCCATGGCTCGTGTTGCCCGCGCGGATGCACGCATTCGTACGATGAAGCTCGTTCAGAGCTCTGAGAAGCCAGCCGTCACTGCCCCCAGCGCTCAGCGCGTCGCGCGCGTGTCGGCCCGCACCCGTCGCGACCCTGTGTGGCGCGCGGAGGACTGAGCCTAAGCGGCTCTCACCTGGTCCCTCCTCTCGTGGGGCCTGCTTCTCGGTAGCTGGCCACGCCAGTAGACCGACGTCCACCCATCACCGTCGGTTGCACATGCGCTGGAAGCGCAGAGGGCAGGCGTCGTCGCCCCGGTGACCGGCACGGGCGTCCTGTGACCGTCCGCCGCTGCGGCCCGGGTCACCGGCCGTGAGATGGTCACCCGGTGCCCACCAGTGAGCAAGACCTCCGAGCTGCCTCCCGGTCGTTCCTCGGGCCCGCCGACCAGCGCTACTGAGGCACCCGGACGCGGTGAGGTTCTCGGGTACGGTCCTCCACATGCCGAGGACGCCGCCCACGCCGTACGCCGACACACTGATGGCGGAGCTCGACGCGATTGCTGCCGACTACGCAGCGGTGCTCCAGAGGTCCGAGATTCGGAACATCGACCCAAACCGTCACGGCGGTGGGGGCATCAGCTGGATCGGCTACGCCACCCATGGGTGGGCCCCCAGCGATGGCGAGCTCGAAGCCGCCCGAATGTCCGTTCTCACACGGCTGCGCGACTGGGCTCCGCGCTTCCGGCTGCTGTTCCCCCATCCGACAGCCCAGGTCGAGAAGCGTCACGACAAGGCCATCAAGCACCTCGAGAGGTGGCTGCTGCGGGGCAACGGCAACGACAGGTCCGTCCCGGTCAGCATCCCCGCTGCGCTCGCGGCGGTCGAGGACTCGGTCGCAACCCTGCGGGCCGCTCGCGAGCTCCTGCCGGACGACGAGTTCAAGCACAGGCTCGTGGTGGACACCAACGCACTCCTGGACGAGCCCGACCTGGCCGCCTACGCCCCCGTGATCGGGAGGCGGTACATGGCGCACATCCTGCCGGTTGTCCTGCGCGAACTCGATGACCTGAAGCGCGCCGGCCGCAACGACACGGTCCGAGAGGCAGCACGCAAGGCCGATCGCCGCCTCAAGGGGCTGCGCGACAACGGCGACGTCCGTACGGGCGCCAAGGTGGCGGGCGACGTGTGGGCGGCGTTCGAGCACCTCGAACCACGCCGCGAAGGTCTTCCGTCGTGGCTCGACCTCGACGTGCCTGACGACCGCTTCGTGGCCTCAGCCCTTCTTCTGCAGAGCCGCCACTCGGGCTCAGCGCTGGTCGTCGCGACCAGCGACCTGAACATGCAGACGAAACTAGCTGCGGTCGCACTGCCATTTGTCGAGCCACCGGAGCGCTGAACTCGGGAGCCTCCGACGATGGGCGGTCACCTCGGGAGGTAGCGACTGAGGCGGAGCTGCGACTCGTGCGGCTAGGCCCATGGCGCGTCGACGGGGACGGCTTCGAGTCGGGTCCCGAGGTGCGCGCACAGGGCTGCGAGGGTGCGGATGCTGACGAAGCGGAATCCCTTGAGGTGGTACAGCTCCGTGACGGTGTTGTGGCGCACCCCCACCGCGCGGGCGACCGCCCTCCTGGAGACTCCAGCGGCCCACATCCGCTGCTGTAGCTGCCCCAAGGCCTCGATCTGCCCGGGGATGGCTGGCCCGTAACCAGCGCGGCGCCAGGACGCCACCCGGGCCGCTGCAGCGCCGCCGTGCTCGGCGGCGTCACCGGCCGGGGAGCCAAGCACCTGCACCCGGCAGCCCAGCACGTCGGCGACGATGGCCACCGTCTCGAAGCTCGGCCACGCGCTGCCCTGCTCGAGCCCGGTCAGGACCGACAGCGCCAGCCCGGTCTGGCCGCTCAACGACCGCAGAGTCAGCCCCCGGGAAGCCCGGGCCCCCACCAGCTGTGACGCGAGGTGCCGGTAGCCCTCGACGCTGCGCCGCTCCAGGTCGTTGACGTAGCTCTCGTCCGGGCGGGTCGCCAACGTCCACCGCCACTTCCCGTCCGGGCCGCGGCGGCCGCGCGGAGCGGGCCAGCTCGCCGGCGCCTCCGGCGGCGGTGCGCTCGAGACGCGGCGACCGTTCTCGTCCGTGGGCGCGAGCAGCCAGCCCAGCGTGCGTTCCCAGTCCTGCTGCGCCACGCGGCTTCCCCTGTCGTCCCGGCTGTATCGGCCCACCGATCCAACCATGCCCGGGCACAGTCGTCAGCGGTTCAGCGCACGTCCCAGCCACATCACCTCAGCCGCTGAACCCGCGGCCAGCAGCACCCGCTGCCCAACGGACGCCTCGCCGAGCAACCCCCACCCGCACCGGGTGCCCGACTCGGCGGTTCTCACCGAACCCTCGAGGCAGCCGCTCATGTCCGCGACCACATCCAACCCCGCCATCGCCAAGGTGATGTTCTCCTCGGCGTCCGACGACTGGGCGACCCCCCAGGCGTTCTACGACGCGCTCGACGCCGAGTTCGGCTTCGTCCTCGACGCATGCTCGAGCACCACCAACCACAAGGCCCCGCACTTCTTCGCCCTCGACCACCCTGACCCTGACCGCCGCGACGGTCTCGCCGGCGACTGGGCCGCCGACGCCCGCACCCACCAGGGGGCGGTCTGGCTCAACCCCGTCTACGGCCGCACCATCGGCGACTGGATGGCCAAGGCCGCGGCGACGGCCCGAGCCGGCGCAACCGTCGTGTGCCTCGTGCCGGCACGCACGGACACCCGGTGGTTCCACGACCACGTCCTGGCCGAAGGGGCCGAGGTCCGCTACGTCCGCGGCCGGCTGAAGTTCGGCAGCGCCACCACCGGCGCTCCGTTCGCCAGCCTGGTCATCATCTACCGCGGCCACCCCTCGGTCGGGGCGGCCGCGGAGTCGTCCGCCGAGGTCGTCCCGGCCCGGCCACAAGGTGAGGACCAGGACGTCCTCGAGTCTGGCGACCGTGACGAGGTCCGGCCAGGTCCGGCCGCCCATCAAGTCGTGGACGGCTGCAGCGGCGATGAGCCCGGCCCTTTTCGGGCCGTCGATGGAGGCACGCTCATGGGCAGGAGAGCCACCGACGCCCGCCGGCACCGGTCCGCGGGGCCGTCGGCGTCATCGCCAGCCACCAGGGTTTCAGCGCTGCGCCTCCCCCCGTCAGGGCGCGTTGCGGTACTCCGTCGGCAGCTCAGCATCGACGGCGGCCGCGAGCGTCGGGGCGCAGGCGGCCAGGGCCTGTCGGGTCACCAGCAGGAGCGAGAGCGTGGTGCCACGCTCGTCGTCGACGAGGAACTCGGCCTCCGGGTGGCGCCGGGCGAAGGAGCGGATCAGGTCAGCGTCACGGGTCACCCGCTCGACATCGTCGGCGCTGGCTGCGGGCCGGCAGCGCGCAGCGATCTCATGCAGCGCGTCGTGCACCGGTTGCACCTGAGCCGGGGGCAGCGTCGCCGCAGCGGTGACCGTGACTGGTGGAGGCCAGCGGTCCGGCCCCGCGGTCGATGCGGGGTCGGACCGGACGGTCATCAGCACGGCGACGCCGAGCCCGGCCACCACCGCCGCGACGGCGAGCGCCGTCACGAGGCCCCGCGACGGCGTCGCCAGAGGTGGCACGGTCACATCCCGGAGTAGTTGTGCATCCCGGCGAAGGTGGCCATCAGGTTCACGAGGGTGAAGTTGATGATCACCGCGACGTAGCCGGCGAGAGCGATGTAGGTGGTCTTGCGCTCGTTGACCCCGGCGGTGGCCCGACCGTGCATGTAGGCGGCGTAGACCGTCCAGATGATGAAGGTCCACGCCTCCTTCGGATCCCACTGCCAGTACGCACCCCACGCCTCCTTGGCCCAGATCGCGCCCGCGATCAACGTGAACGTCCACAGGATGAACGCGACCATGTTCAGCGAGTAGGCGCCGCGCTCCAGGGTGCCCGCGTCCGGGACGGTGGCGAGGAACCGGGCACGTACGGTTCCGGTGCGGGCCCGGTGCGCCTGCACGAGGGACAGCACGCCGAGGGCGAAGCCGATGGTGAAGAACGCGACGGCGAGGAACGCGATCGAGACGTGGATGCCCAGCCAGTACGACTTCAGGGCCGGCATCAGCTCCCCGGCCTCGGTGTACAGGACGGTCACGGACAAGCCCAGGACGAGCAGGATGGGCGCAACGATGAACAGGCCCAGCCACTGCCACTGGTTGCGGCGGGCGAGCGCGCTGTAGACAGCGCCGACGGCCGCGGCGGCCGCGGTCGTGAACTCGAACATGTTGCCCCACGGTGGCCGCATCACGGCGATCCCGCGCAGCAGCACCGACCCGATGAGCAGGAGGGTCGCGAGGTACGTGAGCATCAACGCGACACTGCCGCGCTGGCGGCTGACCCGGCTCTGGGTCTGCATGGGCGCGGCCCCATCCCGCACGTCGTGCACGATGGAGATACCGGCCGGTCCAGGCAGCCCCGTACGGGCGCCGACGGATCCGGCCCTAGCGAGCGACGGTTCCTCAACTGCTGCGTCGGCGTGCGCCGCACGGGCCCCCGCAGCCGTAGCTGTGGACGTGGCTGTGGGTGTGGCTGTGGGTGTGGCCGAGGAGGTCCTGGTCGTCGTCCCTGCCGCCAGGTGCCAGGCGAAGGCGAGCATGGCGAGGGTGAAGACGATCATGGACGAGTAGAGGGCCAGGTTCGCGTCGGCAGCAAGCGTCTCGGGGGTCATCGCATCTCCTGAGGATCTGAGGGCTCCGCAGGCCGCTCCGTGGGCGGCCCCGTGGGTCGTGCCGTCTCAATGGCGGCGTCGGTCGCGAGGCCCGCCTGGGCCGTGGTCCCGGCGTCGGCGCTGGCTGGGGTGGCGGGTCGAGCGGGCAGCGTGGGCAGCGTGACCGTGAACGTTGCACCGTGCCCGAGACCGCGGCTGGCAGCGGTGAGCGAGCCGCCGAGAGCGTCCGCGACGGCCTTGCTGATGGTCAGACCGATCCCGGAGCCGCCGTGTTCCCGGTCCCGGGCCGTGTCACCGCGGTAGAACCGTTCGAAGACGTGCGGCAGCTGCTCGGCAGCGATGCCGTCGCCGTTGTCACGCACGTCGATCGCGACCTCGGCATCGACCGGGGCGGCAGCGACGGTCACGGTGCCTCCCGCCGGGGTGTGCCGTAGCGCGTTGCCGAGCAAGTTGGCGCCGATCTGCCCGAACCGTTGCGGGTCGACACTCACCGTCGTCCCGGCGGCCGGCCCCGCGTCGACCACCAGGTTGACGCCCTTGAGCTGGTACGCGGCGCGGGCCGCGTCCGCAGCTGCCCACACCAGGTCCGCGACGCGGCAGGGACGCAGGTCCAGCGGGATGCGTCCCTCCTCGGCGCGGGACACGTCATCGAGGTCCTCGGCCAGCCGGCCCAGCCGGTCGCTCTGGTCGAGCAGGACCGCCGCGACGTGATCGTCCCAGCCCACGACACCGTCCTGCAGGCCCTCGCTGTACGCGCGGACCGTCGCGACCGGGGTACGCATCTCGTGGGCCAGGTCCGACAGCAGCTGCCGGCGGGTGTCCTCGACCTGCTCGAGCCGGGCGGCCATGGTGTTGAACGCCTCGGCCAGCGTGTCCAGTTCACGGCTGGCGCCCGTGACGGCCACCCGACGGTCGTAGTGCCCCCGGGAGACTTCCCGCGCTGCACGGGTCAGCGCCCCCAAGGGTGCCTGCAGTCGACCGCTGAGGTACCAGGCCACGACGGACGCGCACCCGAGGGCCACGACGAGGGCGATGCCCAAGGACGTGAGGCTACTGTCGCGGAACGCCTCCTCGATGTGACCGAGCTCGGGCGAGTCCGCCGGATGACCCGCTCGGATCAGGTGCTCGTGAAAGATCGGTGGCCCCAGCAGGGCCGCGACTACCGCGGCCGTGACGATGCTCGCCACGAGCACCGCCAACAGGGCCACCATGAGCCTCGTTGCCAGGCTCTGGCTCCCCCAGGACCAACGGGCGCGCGACCATCCGGGCCCGCCCACCGACCCGAGCCGCCGCGACCCGGCCCCGGGACGCTCGCCGCCGGTGACCCGCGGGCTCATCCGCGTCCCATCCGGTACCCGACGCCGCGCACGGTGGTGATGAAGCGCGGGTTGGTCGAGTCGTCGCCGAACTTTCGGCGCAGGTGCGCAATGTGCACATCGACGATGTGCTCGTCCCCGACCCAGGCCGCGTCCCACACCTCGTCGATGAGCTGCCGCCGCGACCAGGCCAGGTTCGGCCGTTCGCTCAGGACCGCGACGATGTCGAACTCGGTCCGCGTCAGGGCGACCGGTTCCCCGTCCACGCTCACCTCGCGGCTCTCGTGGTCGATCCGCAGCGGCCCAAACATGCTCACCATTTCAGGTCGCCCGCGGGACTCGTCAGGGCGCGCCGGACGTGGACGACGCAGCACCGTCTGGACCCGGGCCACCAGCTCGCGCGGGCTGAACGGCTTCGTGAGGTAGTCGTCAGCGCCGACGGACAGGCCGATGAGCTTGTCAGTCTCGTGCGAGCGCGCGGTCAGCATGATGATGTAGCAGTCGCTGAAGGTGCGGACCTGCCGGCACACTTCCACGCCGTCCAGGCCCGGCAGGCCGAGGTCGAGGATCATGACGTCCGGTGCCTGCTGACGCGCTGCCGCGACCGCGTCAGGTCCCGAATGGACCAGCGCCGGCGCGAAGCCCGCCTCCGTCAGGTAGGTGCCGACCAGCGCGGCAAGGGAGCGTTCGTCGTCGACGACGAGGACGCGCGCGGGAGAGAACTCGGTGGCCGGACTGCTCATGCCCGCCAGTGTCCACGCCCCGACTCGGGCCGGGTCACCGTGCACGGCCAAAGGCGCGAACCTTCGTTGGATCTTCATGAAACGTGGGTCGAACCCCAACTCCCCCGGCTGAGTCTGGACATGCGGACAACGGGCGCACCGAGCGTCCCGCCGCGCGCCACGGACGGCGCCGCAGCGGCCGCCTCGTCGGCGCGAGCCGCCGTCGGGCACGTCGTCCGGCGAGGCTGAAGAGGAGGAACGACATGATGTGGACCTCCGGGATGGGACCCGGGATGTGGCTGCTCATGGTCGCAGGCACCCTCGGCTTCTGGGTTCTGGTCGCCATGCTCGTGCGCGCCATCTTCCACGACCGCGCCCCCGAGTCCGGAGCCGCGGTGGTCCCGAGCCCGCTACACGTCCTGGCTGACCGGCTGGCCCGCGGTGAGATCACCCTCGAGGAGTACGAGCAGCGCCGGACCGCGTTGACCGGGCTGGCCGCACACCCGGACCGACCGGCGCCGTCCCCGACCGCGGCCGCGCCGCGGTCCCCCCTGACCGTTCCCGATCCGACGAAGGACCGCCACCACTCATCATGAGCACCATCTCTCGACGCACCCTGCTCCTCGGCCTGGGCGGGGCGGGGTCCGCCGCAGCCCTGGCCGCCTGCACCACCACCGGCCCGAACACTCCAGGCGCCACCGGCGCCCCGACACCCGGACGGGCCTTCGGGACCGGTCCAGCCGTCACGCCCACCCGTGGGCAGCGGGTCGTCGAGAAGGTCCTCACCCCCAAGGTGTCCACCGTCGACCTGGGCGGGCCCGTCGTGTCGACCTGGACCTACGACGACTCGGTCCCCGGTCCCCTGATCCGCGCCAACGCCGGCGACCTGATCCGGGTCCGGCTGGACAACCAGCTCCCCGCGGAGACCACGGTGCACTGGCACGGGATCCGGCTGGCCAACGCTGCCGACGGCGTCCCCGGTCTGACCCAGGACCCGGTTCAGCGCGGCGCCGGGTACACGTACGCGTTCACCGCGCCCGACCCCGGCACGTACTTCTACCACCCGCACGTGGGAGTCCAGCTCGACCGGGGCCTGTACGCCCCGCTGATCGTCGATGACCCCGCCGAGCCCGGCACGTACGACGCCGAATGGGTCCTCGTGCTGGACGACTGGATCGACGGAACCGGCCGGACCCCGGAGCAGGTGCTCGCCGACCTCAAGTCCGGCACGGGCATGACCGGCATGACCGGCATGACCGGCATGACCGGCATGACCGGCATGACCGGCATGTCAGGGACGACGGGCATGACAGGGATGTCAGGGATGTCAGGAATGTCGGGCATGTCGGGGATGGACCAGGGCTCTACAGGCTCGATGGGCTCGATGGGGGGCACCGCGACCGGGACCCCGTCCGGTTCCATGGGTGGTTCCATGGGCGGTTCCATGGGCGGGATGCAGATGGGGCCCGAACCGTTCGGAGATGCCGGCGACGTCACCTACCCGCACTACCTGGTCAACGGGCGCGTCCCGACCGCGCCCACGCAGCTGCGAGCCCGCCCCGGTCAACGGGTCCGGTTGCGGATCATCAACGCCGCCGCGGACACGATCTTCACCGTCGCCCTCGGCGGGCACGACCTGACCATCACGCACAGCGACGGGTTCGCCGTGCAACCGACCCGGACCCGGGCCCTGCACCTCGGGATGGGCGAACGCTACGACGCGGTCGTCACCGTCAAGGACGGAGTGTTCCCCTTCGTGGCGGTCCCGTTCGGCAAGACCGGGCAGGCGATGGCGGTGCTGCGCACGTCGCCGAACGGGACACCACCGGCGGCGACCGTGCGCCCGGACCAGCTCACCGGGCCGGCCCTGATCGGCTCGCAGCTGCAGCCGGCCGAGTCCGCGCGGCTGGCTGCGCGCCAGCCGGACGTCACCGCGCCCGTCGCGCTGACCGGGCAGATGAGCCCGTACGCGTGGGGGATCAACGGGGCCCCGTACGGGCGCAACGACCCGGTGCTGGTCCGTCACGGGCAGCGGGTCCGGTTGAACCTGGTCAACCAGACGATGATGGCCCACCCGTACCACGTGCATGGGCACACGTTCGCGGTCGCAGGCTCCGGCCTGCGCAAGGACACGGTCCTGCTCCGGCCGATGCAGTCGCTGCCGATCGAGATCGACGCGGACAACGTCGGATCGTGGATGACCCACTGTCACAACATCTACCACGCGGAGGCCGGCATGATGCTCGAGCTGCGGTACCAGCAGTGACGCGCCCGACCATCCCCCGACGGCTGCTCCTCACGGGGCTGCCGCTGGCCGCCGTCGGCGTCCTCACCGCCTGCAGCAGCTCGGCGGCCGGGTCAACGGACCCCAGCCGACCCGACGGGCCCGCGGGCGGCGAAAGCGGGACCGGTGACGGGACCGGTGACGTCGCGATCACGCACATCCACCGAGCGATACGCGACCGGGACACGATCCTGCTCGCGACCCACCAGGGGCTGTTCCAGCTGGGCGCAGCCGGCCAGCTCACCGCGGTCGGCCCACCCATCGACCTGATGGGCTTCGACATCGCCGCCGACGGGACCTACCTGGCCTCCGGTCACCCCGCCCCGGGAAGCGACCTCCCGCAACCCGTCGGGCTGATCCAGTCCACCGATCGAGGCCGGACCTGGGCGCAGCGCTCCCGCGGCGGCCAGTCCGACTTCCACGCCCTGACCGCACTCGGCTCGGGAGCGCTGGCCTTCGACGAGGCCCTGCGGTACAGCCCGGACCGGGTCACCTGGCAGGACCGGAGAATCCCGGCGCCGCCGCGCGACCTCGCCGCCGGGCCCGACGGGACCGTCCTGGCCACCACCGAACGGGGCCTGCTGGCCTCGACCGACCGCGGGCTGACATGGCGGACCGTGCCCACCCCGCAGCTGCTCGTGACGGTCGACTGGGCCGGACCCGGGACCGTCGTCGGCGCCAGCACCACCGGCGTCCTGGTCGTCAGCCGGGACGCCGGCGTCAGCTGGACCGTCGGACCCCGCAGCGTCGGAGAGGTCGCTGCAGTCACCGCGTCCCAGCCGAGCGCGGAACAGCTCGAGGTCCTCGTCGTGGTCGGCACCCAGGTCCTTCGCACCGACGACCTGGGCGCCCGGACCACAGCCCTGCTCTAGGCACCCGACGCCGGTGGGAACCCCCACCGGTCGCCGCCGCCCACCACGGAACGCCCGAGACCCGGCCCCGGCGCACGCCGCGTTGCCGGCCCGGGGCGTCCACGACCGGAACCGAAACCGAAGGAGACCCCGTTGCCACCCTCGTCGTCCACAGCTGACCCGTTCGAGGCCTACAGCCGGTACCGGCGCCGCGTCCGCTACGGGCAGGTGCTCATGGTGGTCGGCGCCACCATCGCCCTGGTCCACCTCGTGCTGCACCTGGCCGGCAGCCCGTCCGGCTGGACCGACCTCGCGGCCGGCTACCCGGTTGCCGGGCTCGTCTTCATGGCCGGTGTGTGGCTCGCCGGCCAGACCGAACCCAAGCGGAAAAAGTGACCCCGTCCGGGATCCCCGCCCACACCCTCGTCCCCCTCACGCTGCTCATCACCGCAGCCGCAGCGCTCGTGGCGAGCCTCGCGTTCCGGCTCGCCCGCGACACCCAGCGGCGCGCCGGCTGGCTCGGCGTCAGCGCGCCGCTGCTGCCGGCGGCGCGTCCGCACCTGGCACGCGACGGCGCGGACCTCACCGCTGTCGTCCTCGCCACCATCCTGCTCTTCGCGGCCGTGATGATCGCCCAACGGACCCGGGTCGCCCAGCTTCCTCTGTTCTGGGAAGGCCGGGTCGACCGGGCAGCCGAGCGGCTGGCGCTCGAACACCGCCAGCCGCGTGAGCCGCGACCCAGTCTTGGTCCCGGCCCGGCGCCGCGCGCCCGGCAGCCCTGGTGGATCCGACGCCGGGGCCACGCAGGCGGTTAGGGGCGAGCGAACGAAGCCGTTCGCGCCATCCCCGCTCCGACCCACCGTTGAACCGCCCGCCCGCCATGGTGCGGCAGGTGCGGCAGGTGCAGAAGGTGCAGCGTCAGCCCGGTCCCGGGTGGCGCCAAGCCTTCTTCATCAAACCTTCATGGAACCCTGACCGTTCGTCGGTCCGCCTCCGCGAGGGTCGTATCTCGTTGTCTGTCGATGAAGACGTCCCACGGGCTGGCTGAACGCTCGCCTCGCCGAGCCGCCCAACCCGTACACGTCCTTGAGGAGTTACTGCATGCGTTCGTCCATCCGTCGTCTCATCCCCGCCGCTGGGGCCCTCCTGGTAGCCGGCGCTCTCACCGCCTGCTCCGGCTCGACCGGCTCGACCGGCTCGATGCCGGGCATGGACCACGGTTCGTCGGGCATGTCCAGCATGCCGACCGCAGGCGCGACGACCTCTACCGCGACGGCCGGCGCGTCCACGGCCGGCGACGTGACGTTCGCGCAGATGATGATCCCGCACCACGAGCAGGCCGTCGAGATGGCCGACATCGCCCTGGGGAAGCCGGCCGCCTCCGCTCAGGTCCGAGCGCTGGCGACGCAGATCAAGGCCGGTCAGGACCCCGAGATCCAGAGGATGCGCGGCTGGCTCCAGGCCTGGGGCGCGCCGCTGCCCACCGACGGGATGAGCCACGAAGGCATGGCGGGCATGTCCGGCCAGGGCATGATGACGCAGGCCGACATGGACGCTCTCAAGGCCGCGGACGGGGCCGCGTTCGACACGCAGTGGGTCACGATGATGACCGAGCACCACGACGGAGCCATCACCATGGCCAAGCAGGTCCTCTCCACCACGCAGAACCCGGAGGTCAAGGCCCTCGCGGAGGCCGTCGTCAAGGCGCAGACCGACGAGATCGCCACCATGAAGAGCCTGACCTGACCGGCCCGACACGTGAGTGAGAACAGGCCCCAAACAGAGACTCCGTCCAAGCCTGAGACGACGATCGTTGTGGACGTGACGTGCTGACGGCCGCGACTGCCGCAGCGGCAGCGGCGCCGCCCGCAGCCGAGTGGAGCTACCCGACCGTGCCGACCGTGCTCGGCATCTCACCCCACGGGCTGCTGTCCGCAGTGGGGATCGTGCTCGCCTGGGCCCTGCTGCGCCGGACGCTGCAGCGCCGGGGCCTCGACGTCGGCGCAGCCGAGGCGGCCGTCATGTGGGCCATCCCAGCCGGGCTGGTCGGCGCACGCGTCGACTACGTCATCTCGCACCCGACCCAGTTCACCTCGCTGTGGCAGATGCTCGAGGTCTGGCGCGGCGGCATGGCCCTCTTCGGCGGCCTGCTCGGCGGCGTGGCCGGCGCACTCATCGTGCTGCGCCGGCGCCGCGTCCCGGTCCTGCCGGTCCTGGACGCCGCAGCGGCCCCGCTCGCGGCCGGGATCGCGGTGGGTCGGATCGGTGACCTGCTCCTCGGGGACCACCTCGGGCGGCCGCTGACCGGCACGTGGGGCATCGGATACCTGGTCCAGCCCGGCTCGGTCCTCGCACCCGGCTTCTCCCCCAGTCCGGCCCGGGCCCCGGGTCTCGGCGAGAGCTGCACGGACCCGGGCGCGTTCTACGCGGGCTGCGCCTACCACCTCACCCCCGCCTACGACCTGCTCGCCGCCGCCGCGATCGCGCTCCTGCTCGTCCTGGCCTCCCGCTGGATCCGGCCGATGCCCGGCGTCGCGATCAGCATCTTCGCGCTGCTCTACGCCGGGCAACGCCTGGCCCTCGACGCGGCACGCGGGATCGACGAACGACCCTTCGCCGGCCTGACCGGCACCCAGCTCATCGCCGCGGTCGTCGTGACGGCCGCAGCCGCGTGGCTCGTCACCACCGCGGCTCGGCTCCGCCGCCGGACGATGACGCGCCCGTCCCGCGACGCGCAGACCCCACTCGAGGGCGAAGCTGAACCCGCAGCCGAGAGCAACCAGGCAGCGCCCGGGTCCGCGTCATCACGGGCGGGAGACCCATCGTGAACGGCCTCCGCCGGCGACACGTCCCCGGTGCCCGCCTGGCGTGGGTGGCCACGGGCGTGGCCGTGCTCGTCACGACGGCCGGGTGCGGCACGTCGGGGGCGAGCTCCGTCGCGGCGCAAGCCCGCTCCGGGGACCGGAAGGGGTACGTCTCCGGCGACGGCAGCGTCGAACGGGTCGACGCCGCCGACCGCGGCCCGGCCCTGGCCCTGGCCGGACCGACCGTCGACGGGCGCACCTGGTCGCTGCAGGAGCACTCCGGTCAGGTCGTCGTCGTCAACGTGTGGGGCTCGTGGTGCCCGCCGTGCATCACCGAGACCCCCGCGCTCGAGAAGGCCTACCGGACCCTGACCGCCCGGTACCAGGACGTCGCGTTCATCGGGCTGGACACCAAGGAGGGCCCCGAGTCCGCTCTCGCGTTCATCCGCGCGAACCACGTCCCGTACCCGTCGCTCGCCTACGACGGGGGGCAGCGGATGCTGTCGCTCAACGGCAAGGCCGCCGCCACCCCGACGACGTTGGTCCTGGACCGCCAGCACCGGATCGCGGCCCGCGTGCTCGGGCCGGTGACCGCCGCGACGCTGGGCGGGCTCGTCGAGGACGTGCGGGCCGGATGACGCCCACCGACCTGACGGCCGCCCCGGTCCTGGTGGCACTCGGCGTCGCCGCGCTCGCTGGCGTCGTCTCGTTCGCGTCCCCGTGCGTGCTGCCGCTCGTTCCCGGCTTCCTCGGGTACGTGACCGGGCTGTCCGACCAGCCGCTCGCTGACCGCCGCCGCGGTCGGATGGTCCTGGGGGCGCTGCTGTTCGTGCTCGGCTTCAGCACCGTCTTCCTCGTCGGCGCCGGGATCGTCGCGGCCGCGTCCCTGACGCTGCAGGAACACCAGTCCGGCCTTCTGCGAGTCAGCGGCGCGGTCGTCGTCATCACCGCCCTGGTCTCTCTCGGGGTCGGCCGCTCCTGGTCGCTGACGCCCCGGTGGCGCCCACCCACCGGGCTGGGCGGTGCGCCGCTGCTCGGCGTCGCCTTCGGGATCGGGTGGGGACCCTGCCAGGGCCCGACACTCGCGGCGATCCTCGCCATGGCCGCTCCCCTGTCCGCGCAGTCCGGCACGGTCACCCGCGGCGTCGCCCTCGCCCTCGCCTACTGCCTCGGCCTCGGCCTTCCCTTCCTGGCCATGGCAGCCGGGTACGAACGAGCGAGCCGAGCCAGCGAGTGGCTGCGTCGACACCGGCAACCCATCCGGCTGACCGGCGCCATCGTCCTGCTCACCGTCGGGACCCTCATGCTCGGCGGTCTCTGGGAACCGGTCATCACGTGGCTCCAGTCACGCCTCATCAACAACTTCCAGACGGTCATCTGAACGCCCTGACCAACCGTCCCCGCCACTCCCCCCAGCCGCACCACCTGCGCACCGAGACCTCGACCGAAAGAAGGACCGACCGACACCCTCCACACCCTCCACACCCTCCACCACCCATGACATGACCGACCCGACCGGGCCCACGGCCCGACGGACATCCCTGAGCAGGCGAGCTACCCGTCGTACTCGCCCTGCACCCAGCCCACTCCGGGCACTCACCGAGGCGCCGAATCCTGCCACCTCGAGGAGTCCACACCCACCACGCACGGCAGGAACGGGGAAACCACCACCGGACACGCAGCCGCGACGTCCTCGGGGTGAAGCCGACGCTCACGCGCCGGCCGGGTCACCACCTCCGACCCGAACCCGACAGCTAACCCCGCAGGCGCGAGAGAGGCCACCGATGAACACCACCCGACGTCCCGGCCGGCACCGACCCCCCGGCAAACCCAACCCGCTCACCGAGCTTGGAACCCTCGCCCGCGAGTCCGCGCAGCCTGCCATGAAGGGGGCCGCGATCCTTGCCGCCACCGGCGGGCTCATCAGCACGCTGGCCCCGTCGGCCTCGGCCGAGAGCAGCTCGAGCGCCAGCGCGCCCGCCGTCACCGGCCCCGCCTCCGCGACGACGTCCGGCAGCGCGACGGCAGTGCCCGGCATGACCGCCCGGCCGGCGCTCACCTCGATCGGGTTCACCCCGAAGCCGAAGGCCGTGAACGCACCGGCCGCGACGGTCATCACCGACGTCGCCGTGCAGCAGAAGCGCGACGCGGCCCACCGGGCGGCGGCCGCCAGACGGGAAGCGCAGGCCCGTGCCTCCCGCGACCAGGCGCGACGAGCGCTGAGCGGGTCCGCGTCCGCGGACACCAGCGTGGGCGTCTCCGTCCCACGCGCAAGCGCAGGCGGTCGCTCCTCGTACAACTGGGGATCACCCGGGCAGTGCACGTGGGGCGTGCTCAACAAGTGGTACCAGTCCGAGGGCTACTACCCCGGTGGCTGGACCGGCAACGCCCTCGTCTGGGGCACGCGAGCCGCGGACGCCGGATACACCGTCAGCGGGACGCCCCGGACGCGGTCGGTCGTCGTGATGCAGCCGGGCGTGCACGGCTCGTCGAGCGCCGGTCACCTCGGCTGGGTCACCGCGGTGAACGGAGACCAGGTCACCATCATCGAGATGAACGCGCTGGCCGGACCGTTCAACTACAACACCCGAACCGTCACGGACATCAGCGGCATGCAGTACATCTACGCTCCGTAGGACCGCTGCCACGACCGGGCCTGCGGGCGCCCCCGCTCGACGCGGGGGCGCCCGCACGCGGGCTGCGGCTCGACCGACATCGTCGGCTCGCTGCACCCAAGGCCCGGTCAGCCCGGTCAGCCCGGTCAGCCCGGTCAGCCCGGTGGGCCATTCCAACGGGGATGGGCAGGGATGCATGTTGCCTGCGTTTCGCCCCGCATCTCAGGTCCGTCGATGCCACCGCCCAGGTGGGCCTCCCCGTCAGGAATCTCGAAGGGCCCTCTGGACATGTCTCACGCCTGTAGCTGAACCCGTGAACAGCCATGGCATCATCTCGGCCATGCGACGGAGAACGACTGAGTCAGCCCTCGAGCGCACGTCGCCGGTCGCTCCGCGGTTCTACACGCTGAGCGACGTCGCGACCCTGCTCGCGAGCACCGAGGCCCAGGTGTACGCGTTCGTGCGCACCGGGGACCTGCCCGCGATCAAGATCGGCGGCCGCGGCCAGTGGCGCATCGAGATCACGGTGCTCGACCAGTGGATCGCAGACCAGTACGAGGCCACCAAGGTCTACGTCCTGGAGCACCCGATCCTCGATGCGTCGCGGAAGGCCGGACCGCGCACGGTGGAGGACTGAGCCGGTGCCCTACCCCGGCCGCCCGGTCCTCGACGTGCTGCCCGAGTTCGTCGGCACGGCCTCGACCAGGCCGACGCCGCAGCAGCGGGAGCGGCTGCTCGCGTTCTGCGCCGAGCAGTACCGCGCCGGCCGCTCCATCCACGAGCTCGCCGAGCTGACCGGTCGCACCCAGTCCGCGGTGCGTCGGGCGCTCGACCAGGCGGGCGTTCCTCGCCGTGGCCGCGGCGCTCCGCAGGTATCGTGATCGCCATGATGATCGGCGGTCGACTCCCAGCCTGAGCCCGACAGGCGGGCACGGGCCTCACCTGAGGAGTCACCATGCGCACGAAGCGCTGGATCGTCGTCACGCTCGAGAGCTGCTGCTGCGTCATCGACCGCCTGCCCGGCTGGACCTACCCCGTCGTCGGCCGCTGGCTCGGATGCCCGAGCGGGTTCGCATTCTGGTCCGGCCGGCTGGATCGACGATGGGGCACCGGTCTCACCCGACAGCTCCCGTAGGCGGCTCCTAACCGTCGGGCGGTCGGCGCCGGATCGCGGGATCGACGGTGAGTGCCTTGATCGGCGCGTAGCCTGAAGGCGATCGAAGGAGGGCCTCATGCCAGGCCTCATCGTTGCGCTCGTGGTCCTCGCTCTGGCCGTTGGGACACGCAGCGCCCCCGCGCGCATCAAGGGTCTCTGTCGTGAGCTCGCGGCCGAAGCCGCCATGGCACCGTGTGCCGTGTGCCTCACTGGCGCAGCGCTCGTCGCCCGAGCGCGTGCTCATTGGCCCGCCCGCGGCTGGCTTCTAGCTGTCGCGGCCTTCCCGCGACGGACCGGCTACCCACGTGTTCTGGAAACCTGACGAAGCACGCTCATCGGCAGGACAGAAACCGTGACCGACCAGCCACGTGGCGCGAGCATCGACGGGCCCGCTGACCACCCGCATCCCGCACGCCGCCAGCACCGCAGTAGTTCACCCGCGGTCCTCCTTGCCCGATCGGCGCGCAGCGCCGGCGGGCACCGCAGCGTCCCCGGGCGGCATGGACCGACGCGCTGTCGGGCCGGTCATCGGAGCGCCGGCTCGAACGGGGGGTCGACCGCGTCGCCCTCCCCCGGCGTCCTGGCCGCCACCAACCCGACTGCCAACCCGCCGAGGGTGGCCAGAGCGATCGTGCCGAGCCACATCTGTACCGGCCAGGCGAGCATGCCCGCTGCAGCGAGCCCGACCAGCTGACCGCTCCAGACGCCCGCAGGCAGCAGCGCACCCATCCGGGAGAGGTCCTGCCCGGGCCCCCAGCGACGCTCGCTCCAGCGCAACGCCGAGTCCGCCACAGCGGCTCCCGCGACTGCTCCCACCGCGGGCCAGAGGAACTCGAACCGGGTCAGGGCGGCCCCACCGAACGCGGCCCCGGCGACCAGCGCCGGCAGCGCGCCCGGGCCGAGCCGCCCGTGCGCACGCAGCCAGAGCGCAGACACGACGAGCAGGACCGTCGTCACGAGGTACGCGGCCAGGCCCGCTGCCGCCGGGATCTCCGCCTCGTTATGTCCGGGCGCACCCTCCGGGATGCTCGTCAGCGCCAGCCGCGCCGCCGGGTCCACGAACACCGAGACGTAGCTGAGGAAGAAGCCCGCCAGGGCTGTCACCGCTGTCATCGACCTTCACGGCCGGCCATGCGAGCGCGATCCGCGGCTCCGAGCGCCGGCTGACCGAGCGAAACGGAGATGACAAGAGCAGGACACCCCCGACGAGGAGAAGAAGGTGCGTAGGGCTCACGAGCGCGTCGATGCCGACCTCGATGCCGAACGCCACGTGCCACAGCATGTCCAGGACTCCGCCGGCCGCGAACACCGCGACGCCGGCGATCCCGGCCGCGTACCCGGCCGGCACCGCGCGGCGCCACCGGGCCCCCCGGCGGCGCGCGACCATGGTCGCCGTGCCCAGCAGGAGGGCCAGCGCCGTAAAGCTTCCGTAGAGCGCGGCATGCCACGGCGAGAAGAACGTGTCGAGCCCACCGATGTTCAGGTGTGCCCACCCGTCCGAGTAGACCGAGGCCACGACCACGAGCCCGAGGATGGCGGCACCGCGGTCGAGCGGCCGAACGCGCGCCTGCTGCAGAGTTCGCACTGAGATCCCTCTCCTTCGCTATACCCTATGGGGGTATGGCGAAGGTATCACCGGCCGTGCCGTTGGTCCACGGTCGCGGGACATCAGCACATGCGTCTTTGCCATCCTGCCGGAGTGCACCTGCGGCGCCGGTGCGGGCCAGCCGGTCGACGCTCCGGCGGCACTCCGGCAGATCGCGCAGGCCGACGCCCGGGCCGCCCCGTCAGGCACCAGACCGCGCGGGGTCGACGTGACGTGGCAGACGTCAACCGGATGCGCCGGCGCCCGTTCCGTCGGCGTCCGTCTCACGCTGTCGCTCTGCGCGCTGACGTCTCAGCTCCTCGCTCAGCTGACGCATGAAGCACTCGTCATCCTCCGGGCCGACCGGCCGTGACGCGGATCCGCGCGCTCCGCCGCCCCCGGCCGGCGCCCGCGAGCGCGCACGGGACTGAGCCCCTCGCCGGTCCTTGCCGGGACCCGCAGACGCCGAGGGATCATGGAGCCTCTCGAGCTGCGCCCGCTGCTGCGTGCCACCGGGCTCGCCCGAGGCGTCGCGGTCCGTCGCTGCGTCACGGCCGAACCGGCTGATGACCCAGCCCAGCCACCCGAACAGGCCGACGGCGACCAAGCCGATGAGGTACTTGACCGGATGGTCCCCGGAGACGGCGCCGGTCTGCGTCATCGAACCGGGGGCGGCCAGGAACGCGCCGGCCAACGCGGTGTACGACCGATACCCAAGCTGGGCCGGATCCGTGGCCTGTCGACGCTGCGGATGGGGCATCACCCCGACGTGTGCGAGCGCGGCGGGTCCAGCCGCCGACGGGCCGGTCCGTGAAGCCCGACCACGTGTCTTCCCAGTTCCGCGCATCTGTGCCACCTCCTGCTGCTCGAGCACTACGGCGGCCTGCCGGACGGCCTCGGGCGACCGTGGGACGCAGCCCGCCCGGCGCCGCTCGGGTAGGCACCCAGAGCCGCCGCCTGGCCTCATCGTCAGGGGTGATGGCCAGCCTCCCCGTGCAGATTCGATGAAGAACCGATGTCGCCTCCCAAGCAGACGACGCCGACGCGTTGGAGTCGACGTCATGGTCGACGTGAGCGTCGCCCGGCGCCCGGGCGCAGGGGGCCGACCGGAGCACGCCGGCGAGCGACCCCCGCCCCCGATCGCCATCCCCGGGGCCAGGGCACCTCCCCGGCCCCGGCCTCGTTCGCCCTCAGCCGGAACGTGGGCGCGGGCACGGTGGCCTACGCTGGAGCCGTGTCGGGCGCCTCCAGACTTCACGAGCATGCCACCTTGGTGGCCCTGCTGCGCCTGCGACCCCACCGGATGAGCTGGGTCCAGCTTGCCGAAGCCGTCCTCGAGCATGGCAGCGCCGAAGCCGCCTGGACCGCTCTGCTCGGCGGACAGCTCTTCCCCGACGAGGCAGCCGAGCATGCTCGAGACCAGGCCCGCACGGACCTGCAGTCCTGGCACGACGACGGCATGGCCTTCTGGGCCATCAACGACGCCGAGTACCCAGCCCGTGTGCGTGACATCCACCAGTCGCCGCCGTTCCTCTTCTCGCGAGGCACCCGGCTCGACGGCGATGTCGCCGTGTCCGTCGTCGGCTCACGGGCGGCCTCCGAGCGCGGCCTGGAGATGGCGCAGTCCGTTGCCAAGGCGCTCAGCGCCCAAGGAGTGACCATCATCGCCGGGCTCGCCGCCGGCATCGACACCGCCGCTCACGAGACGGCACTTCAGCACGGCGGACGGACCGTCGCCGTCATCGGGACCGGGCTCGGCCAGACGTACCCGGCCGCCAACAGGGCCCTGCAGGAGCGCATCGCGCGCGACGGGCTCGTCATCTCCCAGTTCTGGCCCGAGGCGCCACCGCGCCAGCAGAACTTCCCGATGCGCAACGCGGTGATGTCCGGCTACGGGCACGCGACCGTCGTGATCGAAGCCGGGGAGACGTCCGGGGCGCGGATCCAGGCGCGCCTCGCGGTCGAGCACGGACGGCCGGTCATCCTGTCCGACCTCGTCGTCACCAGCACACAGTGGGGACGGGCACTGCTGGACCGTCCAAACGTGTACGTCGCACGGTCGACCCAGGATGTGACCGACATGGTCGGAGAGCTCGTGCAGCGCGCAGAGAGCCTGACTGCGCGCCTGGACGCGATCTCCGTCTAGGCCCCGCCCCCTCCCCCAGCCATGGCACTTGGCGCGACCGGCGCACGTCGACGACCGAGGCGCCAGCGTCCCCGCCGTGGCTGTTCGCCCACACCGCGGACAACGGCGACTTGGCAGTCACCAACTTGACCTCCCCATCTTCGACAACGAAACGCACCCGGTCACCGGGCCCGATCCCGAGGCCGCTGCGGACTGCAGCCGGGATCACGACCCGGCCCCACCCCGCGAGGTCAGCCACCCTTGACACTCTGACACCAGCCGCTCCCAAGGAGGTAGAGACGGCCCTGTCGAGGACCACTCGGGCAACACGCAGCTCCTTGCAAGAGTTTGTATATCTAGGTACTCTTGCATGCATGACCTTGCTCCGCATGCCCGTCGCCATCGCGTCCCGCAAGGGGCTCTCTAGTGTTGTCCACGAGGCCGAGGAGCACCGAGTCGTCCTGACCAGCCATGGCCGCCCGGTAGCGGTTGTCGACTCCGCCGAGCGGCTGGATGAGTCCGCCCGCCGCGTCAGGGATGCACAGTTGGCCGTTCTGGACGCGGCCGCCGACCTCGTATCCCACCGCAGCTCGAAGTTCTCTCTCGCGGAGGCGTGCGAGCGCCTCGGCGTCGACGTCGACCGGGTGGAGCGTCTGGCCAAGGAGCGGGCCGAGGCCGCTGAGTGAAGGCGGGCGAGCATCTCCCGGACGACCAGGCAGAGATCGTCTTCAACGACGTCTTCGTCGAGTACCTCGAGGGGCTCAACGTTCAGGACCGCGAGTCGGTTCTGGTCGAGGTCCTGTCGCTGTGCCGTCGCCCGGGCGGCTCACATCCCCTGAGCAACCGGAACTCGGGAGACCGGCTGGCTGGCTGGAACACCGTGGAAGTGCTCAACAGGGAGCATCGCGTCGTGTTCGCCAGCCGCATCGAGTCGGGTGTGGGTGTCATCGAGGTGCTGTGCGCCGGCCCCCGCAGGGCAGACGCGGCCTACGACCTGGCCAACTCCCTGATCGCGACCGGTCGGCTCACTCCCGACGAGGTCACCGAGATATGGCAGGCGCTGGCCCTGCTGGAAGTCATCGCCGAAGAGGTCGGGCTGGACGGGTGGGACTACCGGCCGCCACCGGCCCCAGCGGGGATGATCAAGACCGCCGTGGCCGCCGGGCTGCTCGATGAGCACACGGCCCAGCTCCTGTCCAAGGATGAGCTGGAAGCCGCGTTGGAGAACGGCTGGGGCGAACAAGGCCCAGATCCCGTGGCCGCCGTCCGGGCGGCGCTGAACCGCGCTCGCACCGGTGTTGACGTCGGAGACCTGACGCGCGTTCTCGGCGACCGGGCAACCGACCGGTGCGGGGCGATCCTGCCACGCGCGGGAGCGGCGTGCATTCGCAAGCTGGGCCACCCCGGCGCACACCGGTCCTCGCCCTAACCTTCGGAGCCGAGTCACCCGCGGCTCCGTACGCATGGTGGCGCTCGCAGGGCGGACTCCGGACATCTGGCAGTCTGCATGTACACGACAGGCGCATGGAAACTTGCCACCTTGCGTCCATATGGCAGATCTCCACGGTCTGCCGTAACATGGGACGCGTGACCGCGAAACTCGACATCGACACCAAGGTCAGCACGGAAGGCCGGGTAGTGATCCCGGCCGCAGTCCGCAGCGCCCTCGGGATCGGACCCGGTGACCGGGTGCGTTTCGTTGTCGAGGACGGGGAGGTCAAGTTGGTGACTGCCAAGTCGCTGCTGTTCGCAGTGTGGGCGAACAACCACGGCGGGGACGCTGGCGACTCGGTCGTCGACGTGCGCCGGTCGCGGCAGGCGGACACTGCCCGCTCCGACGCCAAGTGGGACCGTGTTGTCACGCACGCACGCGCGGACGCGCGCAGCGAGGACGAGATCGAGCAGGGTCTTCTGGTCCAGCTCGGCTTGGCCCAGTGACCACCCCCGCCCCGCACCCGGCACCCCCGCGGGTCAAGCAGCTATGCCTGGACGCGTCCGTCGTGTGCACAGTTCTCTTGCAGGAGCGCGGCTGGCAGGCCATCCTGAACGCGCTGACGCGGCCCGATGTCGAAGGCATTCTGCCGGGCCCCGTGCTCACGGAGGCGATCGCCGTTGCCCGCCGCAAGGGCAACCACAGCAGGGGGGACCAACTCGCCGAAGCGCTAGCCGCGATGGGTCTGCGGGTGGAGCACCCCACCGACGAGGACCTGGTGCGCGCCGCAGAACTCATCGAGATCTCGGACAACAACCCGGGCCCACCCCCGCAGCACTCGGACCGAGAAGCCACCCTGTCGCTCGGGGACGCGCTCATCCTGGCGGTGACCGAGCGGCTGGGCTGCATGGTGCTCACGCGCGACGGCTACTGGAAATGGATGGTCGACGAGGGGCATCTCCAGGTGCAGGTAGCCATCCCGTAGCCCGGCGCAGCGCACGTCACGGTCCTGACCGTCGCGCGCTGGCTCCAGCCGTCCTTTGCCGGCACACCGGCGACCTCATCGCCAGCCCGCACACAGACCTCAACCCGGACCAGCGCCCGTTCACCGGCCGCACCTGCTGACCCACCCCCCACCAGCAGCTCGCTCGGGCCACCCCCAAGGACCGCCGCACCGGCGCGGCCACTCGCTCCTTTCCAGAAGAGCTGTCCGAACACGCGTCCTATGTCGCTTAGCGTGGATACGCAGTGCGTGAGAATGGCCTCGGAATGCTGCAGGATTGCGCCATGACCACCCTGCCGGGCGTGTGAGGCCAGCGCCATGGCAAACCCGACGTGCCCGGACAAGCGGCACAAGAACTCGACCGTAGTACGCGCCGGCTGGTACGGCCGCGAAGGGCAGCGGCGGCAACGCTGGTGGTGCCAGCCGAAGACGGGCGAGCGTCACCGGTTCACCGAGACGCTGCCACGCATCACACCCGGTGACGGGCAGCCGCACTCCTGCGTGCAGTGTCAGACGACCCTCGAGGCGTGGGAGGGCCAGCCTGCGCCGCGGCTGTACGGCTTCTCCGCGCGCGACGTCGCCTGGGCGCTCGTCCAGGCCGCGCAGGGCGCGACCTACCGAGGCACGGCTGCGGCGGTGCGGGCCCGGGCCGGCCGCGAGCTGGAGACTGAGCGCGGCCTCGACGCGAAGGGCCGACCCCGGCTGGCGCCGGCCAACCAGCACGGCCAGCTCGTGTCCGACTGGGTCGAGGTGTTCGCCCCGGTCATCTGGAAGTGTCTTTTGAAGGGACATCCCTGACAGGGGTGTGAAGGGACATCCCTGACAGTGGTCTGGTTCGCGGTCCATGGTGGCTGCATGGC